>CAMDQL010000041.1 GCA_945905915.1 Flavobacterium psychrophilum | reverse complement strand
GGAATCAAATATTTATAATAATATGTCAACAGTAAAAATAGGAATTAACGGATTTGGTAGAATTGGTAGAATTGTTTTTAGAGAAACATACAACAGAGACAATGTAGAAGTTGTAGCCATTAACGATTTATTAGACGTAGATCATTTGGCGTATTTATTAAAATACGATTCTGTTCACGGACGTTTTGCTGGAAAAGTAGAAGTTAAAGACGGGAAATTATACGTTAACGATAAATACATTCGTGTAACTGCAGAAAGAGATCCAGCTCAAATTAAATGGGATGAAGCTGGAGTAAACGCGGATGTAGTAGCAGAATGTACCGGTTTTTTTACAACTAAAGAAACAGCAAACGCACACATTATAGGTGGTGCAAAAAAAGTTATTATTTCAGCACCTTCAGCAGACGCACCAATGTTTGTAATAGGAGTAAATCATGAAAAAGCAACTGCAGCAGATACTGTTGTTTCAAATGCGTCTTGTACTACAAACTGTTTGGCACCTTTAGCAAAAGTAATTCACGATAATTTCGGAATTGTAGAAGGTTTAATGACAACGGTTCATGCTTCTACTTCAACTCAAATGGTTGCAGACGGTCCTTCCAAAAAAGATTGGAGAGGTGGTCGTGCCGCTTCGGTGAATATAATTCCATCTTCAACAGGAGCTGCAAAAGCAGTAGGACAAGTAATTCCAGATTTAAATGGAAAATTAACAGGTATGTCTATGCGTGTACCAACGGTTGATGTTTCTGTAGTAGATTTAACAGTAAAATTAGCTAAGGAAACTACGTATGCAGAAATTATGAGTGTCTTAAAACATGCTTCTGAAACGTCAATGAAAGGTATTTTAGGATATACTGAAGATTTAGTAGTTTCTCAAGATTTTGTATCAGATACTCGTACTTCAATCGTAGATGCTCATGCTGGAATTGGTTTAAATTCAACTTTCTTTAAATTAGTATCTTGGTACGATAACGAATACGGATATTCTTCTAAATTAATCGATTTAGCAGTTCATATCAATTCCTTAAAATAAAAATAAAATAAATATATGAGATGAGAATAGAACTCAAAAATCTATTCTCCTTTCTCTATACTCTATATTCTAAAAATCATGAAATTATTAGTTGACAGTGGATCTACAAAAGCAGATTGGATTGCTATTGATGATAACGGAAAAGTATTATTTACTTCACAATCATTAGGATTAAATCCTGAAGTTTTAAATAAAGACGAAATCATTCATCGCCTAGATGATAAATTTGATATTAAGCATAACAAAGACAAAGCAACACATTTGTTTTTTTATGGAGCTGGTTGTGGAACCGATCGAATGAAAAATTTCTTAACCGAAGTATTTCAAAACTATTTTAAAAATGCTACAGTGGTTGTGCATGAAGATACTTATGCGGCTGTTTATGCTACAACACCAAAAGATGCCGAAGCTATTGTGTGTATTTTAGGAACGGGTTCTAATTGTAGTTATTTTGATGGTCACATTTTACATCAAAAAGTACAATCCTTGGGTTATATTGCTATGGATGATTGTTCAGGCAATCGCTTTGGACGTCATTTATTGAGAGGGTATTATTTTAATAAAATGCCAAAAGAATTAGCGCAAGAATTTGAAAAAGAATATAATGTTGATGCCGATTATATTAAGCATAATTTATATAAAGAACCAAATCCTAATGCCTATTTAGCTACTTTTGCTAAGTTTTTAATTAAACACAAAGACACTGATTTTTGTAAAAAATACATCCAATTAGAAATGGAGGATTTTGTTGAAAATTATGTAGAACAATTTGAAAATTGCAAAGAGGTTCCTGTACATTTTGTGGGTTCAATTGCTTTTTATTTAAAAGATGAATTGACGGCTGTGTTAGTGAAAAGGGGTATTACCATAGGAAATGTTTTAAGAAGACCTATTGACGGACTAATTGCTTACCACATTTTAAATAAATAAATACAAATGGTGATCAAATATTCCCAAAGCACGTATAATGTTTTAAATTTTTTTTATTTAGTATCTTTGTACTAAATTAAATTACTATGGAAATTGCAATCATAGCACACGATGGAAAAAAGGCCGACATGGTTCAGTTCTTAAATAAGAATAAAGAGATATTATTAAACGAGAAAATAAAAATTATAGCTACTGGAACTACTGGTAGCAAGGCAGAAGCAGCAGGATTTAAAGTTAAAAAAATGCTCTCAGGACCATTAGGTGGCGATGCTCAAATTGCAGCTCGTGTTGCGGAGGGTAAAACTAAAATGGTCTTGTTTTTTAAAGATCCAAATTCTAGTCATCCACATGAAGCCGATATTAATATGCTTATCAGAATATGTGATGTGCACAATATACCTTTGGCTACTAATGAATCAACTGCTCAGTTACTATTATTAGGATTGAATGAATAGCTCTCAATGTAATTCCCCGATAAGATAAATTTATACATTTTTTAAAAAAATATAGTATATTGCATCCCTACTTTTTAACTACTTTTGTAGTATTAAGTGTTAAATTTACCCTATGCATCAAAATCAAAAATGCAATTTTCCAACAGAAGATATTGAAATAATCCATTTCAAATCATCAATTGAAGCTATACTAAACTTCATAATGGAGCAATGCGGTATATCTTACGCTTATGCATCACTTGAATTTGAAAATCATTCGATTCAAATTACACATGGTGATTATAATTTTGATTTAATTTCAGATTATTTAAAACCACATCATAAAACAAATCACAAGAACGGAATTTCTACTAATGTAGAATCAATAAAAATTGATTCATTGCCTTCATTTTTTATACTATCATCAATCCCATTGCAATCAATAGAAAAAAATTATAATGGTGTAGTTCACTCCTTAGTAAATGAAAATCAAGCTCTTACTGAAGAAAAAATAAAATTAATAGAGTTTGGTAAGTTGCAAATTGAAAACCTTGCTACTTTATTTTATCAGAATAATGCGCTTTATAAAATAATACAATCACAAGAAGAAAAGTTCGACTTATTTTCTGAAGATACATTGAAAAAAAATAACGAACGTTTCATTTATGCCAGTGAAGCTACTTCTGATGCTTTGTGGGATTGGAATATAATATCCAATGAGATATTTGTTGGTGAAAGCTATTCTTTATTATTTGGTTATCATTTTGAAAACAATATTTTACCTGGTCCATTTTGTGAAGGCTTGGTACATCCAGATGACAAAGAAGATTATGAAGATTCAATAGATGTAGCGATTGAGAATGGAAATGCAAAATGGGCACATGAATACCGATACCTAAAAGCTTGCGGTACTTATGCTTATGTGAGTGATAAAGCAATTATTATTAGAGATGACAGGGGTGAAGCCATTAGAATGATTGGTGCAATGCAGGATATTACTCAGGAAAAATTATTGAAAGATGAGTTGTTGCAAAGTGAAGAGCGTTTCAAAGGAGCCTTCAATCATTCCTCTTTAGGAATGGCATTAGTAAATTATGAAGATAAATGGATTGAGGTTAATGATAGAATGTGTGAGATTTTAGGATACACCCGCGAAGAATTCAAAAATCTTACATATATTGATATTACCTATAAAGAAGATTTAGCAGCTGATTTAGCCTATGAAAAACAAATGCAAAATGGAGAAATATCGAGTTTCAATTTGGAAAAAAGGTATATTCATAAAAATAAATCATTAGTTTGGGTACATTTATCGGTTTCAGCGGTTAAGAATAGTTTGGGCGAAATACAACATTATGTAGCTCAAGTGATTGATATTTCTGAGCGAAAACGAATGGAAGAGGAAAATCGATTATTAATTGAAGAAAAAAATCGAAACAAAGCCTTGCAATTAATTGAGGCAAAAAATTGGTATCGATTGCTTGCAGATAATACAATTGATTTAGTTTGTTTGCACAATTTAGATGCTTCTTTTAAGTATGTTTCACCATCGATTCAATCGTTATTAGGATATGATCCAGAAGAATTGATTGGCAAATATCCAGAAGATTATGTTCATCCAGAAGATTTAAAAAAATTTAAAAAACGAATTGGTTCCATAATTAAGAATAAAGAACTATTTTCTGAACAAGTTCGATTGAGAAATAGTGAAGGAGAATATATTTGGTTTGAAACCAATGCTTCTTTAGTATATGAAAATAAAATCCCTGTTAGTTTTCAGTCGAGTACAAGAGATATTACCCAACGAAAAAAGGCAGAACAAATCATTGAAGATACTTTACTTCAAGAACGTCAATTGAATGAATTACGCACTAATTTAGTGTCAACGATATCACATGAGTTCAGAACACCTATGACTACAATTAGAACAAGTGCCGAACTTATTACGATGTATTTGCAAAATAGTCAATTCAACGAAGCACTTCAAATAGAAAAACGTGTTAAAACAATCACTGAAGAAATAGATCGTATTGTTGAATTAATGGATGCTGTACTAACCATCTCAAAAGATGATGCAGGCAAAACTAGTTTTAACCCTATTGTTTGTAATTTAAATGAAATTTGTAAAGATGTTATTGAAACCAGCTTTAATAATCAAAAAGATAATCGAAACGTAGATGTTTTATTTAAAAGTAATAAGGTTGAAATTTTTGCAGATATTAATTTAATAAAATATACGCTATTTAATGCTTTAAGCAACGCATTTAAATATTCTGAAGGATGTGGTAATGTTCAATTAAACTTATTTACAGTTGATGATTTTGTTCAAATTGATGTTATTGATAATGGAATTGGAATACCAAAAGAGGAACAATCTAAGTTATTTAATACCTTTTATAGAGCTAGTAATTCAAACGGTATTCAAGGGACAGGATTAGGTTTATATATCATTAAAATGTTTACAAAGAAAAATTCAGGTAGAGTTTATCTTGAAAGTGAACTTGGTAAAGGAACAAAAGTTACATTAAGATTTCCATTGTATAAAAATTAATTATATGACAAAAGTTTTAATTATAGATGATGAGGTTAATTTAAGAGAAACCATTGCAGAAATGTTATCTTACACTGGATATCATGTTTGTATAGCAAAAGATGGGATTGAAGGACTAACAAAAGTGGTTGAATTTCAGCCAAATATCATTATTTGCGATGTAATGATGCCTGAACTAGATGGTTACGGATTTGTTGAACAGCATAAAAATTCAAAGTATGCAAATGTTCCGGTGGTGCTATTAACGGCAAAAGTGGAACAAAAAGATGAAGAATATGGTTTAAGCTTAGGAGTTAAAGCATACATCAGAAAACCATTTACCTTTAAAGATTTACAAGAAAAAATAAGCTTATACGCCAATAAGGAATAAGTTTATCAAAAGGGTGCATTTTTTTGAATACTTATTTCTTCCATAGATATTGGATGAAAAAATGTTATTTGTTCCGCATGTAAATGCAATCCATTTTCTTTTTTCCCATATAAATCATCGCCAACAATAGGTGTTTTTAAACCCATTTCATGAGACGAATGAACCCTAAGTTGGTGTGTTCTTCCTGTGATCGGATAAAAATAAACGCGCGTTTTATTATCCTTAATTTCAATTACCTCCCATTTCGTTTGTGCTTGTTTTCCATGTTCATAACACACCAATTGTCTTGGTCGGTCATCTAAATCAACCCGAAGTGGTAAATCGATAAAACCTTCATTAGCTTCCAAAACACCATCTAATAAAGCTACATATCGTTTTTTAATGGTTCGTTTAATAAACTGACTTTGCAATTTTACATACGTTTCTTCATTTTTTGCAATAAGCATTAATCCTGAAGTCGACATGTCTAAACGATGAACTATTAATGGACCAGTGGCCTTTGGATATAATTTTTTTACTCTTTGATAAACCGAATCACTAATAATTTTTCCTGGAACAGACAGAAATTCGGCTGGTTTATTTATTATTGCTAAAACTTCATCTTCATAAACAATTTCAATATCTTTTCTTTCTGCTCGATTTTCTTGAAACGGATTCGCTTCCATTTCTAGACCTTTCAGCATGTGCGAAAGTAATATAGGCTCGCACTTGCTTTTACAAGCCGGATAAAATTGTTTGTGTTTTCTAATTTCCGATTTTGGCGATTGTCCCCACCAAAATTCAGACATCGCAATTGGTTTTAAATTATGTTCGAAAGCGTAATGCAATAATTTAGGAGCAGCACATTCTCCGGCACCAGCTGGCGGGTTATTATTGAAAATTTCTCCAATGCTTTTCCGTTCGCCAAATTGATTTAAAAAAGAATATTCAGCAAATAATTTTTGCTGTAAAGCACCCGATTTTTGTTTGCGTTCTTCTTTTAGTAGGTTAATCTCGTTCAAAAGTAAATTGAGTTCATTTTGCGCATTTTCAAGCTGAAAATTCCAATATTTCGTCATTTTTTTGAGTAAAATGCTTTCTTTTTTGCTTTCTTCTGAAAGTTGAAACTCTAATTGTTCAATTTCAGTTGAAGATAAATTTTCGAATGAAATCCGCTTTTCATCGCGTTCAATTTTTAAACTTTTAATTTTTTGTTTCTGATTTTGAATATCTGAATTCGCGTTGTTTTTTGTAGTTTCTAATTGAATTTTCTTGTTTTGTAATTTGACTGAATGTTCCAAAATTTCAATTTGACGATTTATTGCGTTTAATACTTCTTCTTCTTTTCTGAAAAAACCATCTTTTTGCAACATGTCAAAAATCGTTGGAACAAAATACCTCAGCTGATTTACTCCTGCTAATTTACCAGAAAACGCCCATAAATACCCTAATTCTCCAACTTGATTTTGACAAACTAAAGCACCAAACATTTTACCAATGACTATACCTTCTTGATTTTCGTTTAATCCGAAATTATGATCAAAATCAGTTTGTGTTTCTAAATACGCTTGCAATTCGTTAGCTGCAATGATACTTAACTCATGCGGTTCATAATAAAAAGGAAACGTGAATTTTACGGGCAATGAAATACCTGAAATATTGTATTTGAAAGACTGGAAAATGTTATTTTGCATTATTAAACTAAACCTGAATCACTCCCAAATTAAATGGTTTCTCGATAGGAGCGTGGTTAGCGGCTTCAATGCCCATGGAAATCCAATTTCTAGTTTCTAAAGGATCAATAATAGCATCGGTCCACAATCTTGAAGCTGCGTAGTAAGGAGAAACTTGTTCGTCATAACGTGCTTTAATTTGATCAAAAAGTTGTTTTTCTTTAACTTCATCAACGATTTCACCTTTTGCTTTTAAAGAAGAAGCTTCAATTTGTGCCAAAACTTTTGCGGCTTGCGTGCCACCCATAACGGCTAATTCTGCACTTGGCCATGCAAATATTAATCTTGGATCGTAGGCTTTTCCACACATCGCATAATTTCCTGCGCCGTATGAATTTCCAATAATGACTGTAAATTTCGGTACTACCGAATTTGCCATTGCATTTACCATTTTGGCTCCATCTTTAATTATTCCACCATGTTCAGATTTTGAACCCACCATGAAACCGGTAACATCTTGCACAAATACTAACGGAATTTTCTTTTGATTACAATTTGCAATAAAACGAGTCGCTTTATCAGCCGAATCGGAATAAATAGCACCTCCAAATTGCATTTCACCTTTTGCATTTTTGACAACTTTACGTTGGTTAGCAACAATTCCAACAGCCCAACCATCGATTCTTGCATAAGCGGTGATTAAAGTTTTTCCATAATCGCCTTTGTATTCATCAAATTCTGAATTATCTACTAATCGTTTGATGATTTCATACATATCGTATTGATCTGCTCTTGATATTGGTAAAATTCCGTATATATCTTTTGGTTCTAGAGCAGGTTTTTCTGATTTCACACGATTATATCCTGCTTTATCAAAAGCACCAATTTTTCCCACAATACTTTTAATTCGATCTAATGCATCCTTATCGTCTTTTGCTTTATAATCAGTTACACCCGAAATTTCGCAATGTGTTGTTGCTCCGCCAAGAGTTTCGTTATCAACTGTTTCGCCAATTGCAGCTTTCACTAAATAACTTCCTGCTAAGAAAATACTTCCTGTTTTATCTACAATCATGGCTTCATCGCTCATAATTGGTAAATATGCACCACCGGCTACACAACTTCCCATTACTGCGGCAATTTGGGTAATTCCCATACTGCTCATGATGGCATTATTTCTAAAAATCCTACCAAAATGTTCTTTATCGGGGAAAATTTCATCCTGCATTGGTAAATAAACACCTGCAGAATCAACTAGGTAAATGATTGGTAACCGATTTTCCATAGCAATTTCTTGTGCTCGAAGGTTCTTTTTTCCAGTTATTGGAAACCAGGCACCAGCTTTAACTGTTGCATCATTAGCCACTACAATACATTGTTTGCCCGAAATAAAGCCTATTTTCACCACTACACCACCAGAAGGGCAACCACCGTGTTCTTTGTACATTCCATCACCCACAAATGCACCAATTTCAATACTTTTTGATTTTTCATCTAACAAATAAGCAATTCGTTCACGAGCTGTCATTTTACCTTCAGCGTGTAATTTTTCAATTCGCTTGGTTCCTCCGCCTAACTTTACTTGAGCAAAGCGGTTTTTTAAATTGGAAAGTAATAACTTATTATGATCTTCGTTTTTGTTGAAATTGATGTCCATTTTGGATGAATTTTTATATCAGGGTAAAATTACGAAATTCAATATTAATATTAGCTCTTATTGATAATTTGATTTTTTTAAATTGATTATCATATTTAATGTTTAATTAACATTGAAAGATTAAATTTGCGTCATAAAATAAATATAAAATGACATTAAATAATATTTTTCAGTTTTTTGTTCCGAAAGATAAAAAGTTCTTTCCATTGTTTGAGCAAGCATCAGCAAATTTAATTTTATTAGCAGAAACACTTCATGAGGCGGTTAACGCACCTAAAGACGAACGAGAAAATTATTTTAAAAAAATTGACGAATTAGAAGCTAATATTGAAGAAATTACTTACAAAACAAATATAGAGTTAAGTAAAAATTTTATCACTCCTTTTGACAGAGAAGACATACATTCATTAATAAAATCTATGGATGATGTAGCAGATTATATGCAAGGCGCGTCTAGTAGAATTAGATTATATCAAGTTGATAAAATTACAAAATCGATTCGTAAATTAACTGAAATCAATTTAGAAGCTTGTCAATTAATAGGTATTTCAATCATAGAATTGAAAAACATGAACCATAAAATAATCAAGGAAACTTGTAAAAAAATAAATAAATTAGAAAGTAAAGCGGATGTCGTTTTTGACAGAGCAGTAGCTGATATATTTGAAAATGAAAATGATGCAAAAAACATTATTAAATATAAAGAAGTTTTGTCTGCACTAGAATCTGCTTCTGATAAATGTAAAAGTGTTTCCAATATTATGGAGCAAATTTCTGTAAAACATTCATAATTGTTTAATACAACTTATTATGGATTTTACATTATTACTCGTCATCATATTTTTAGCATTAGTTTTTGATTACATTAATGGTTTCCATGATGCAGCAAATTCAATCGCTACAATTGTTGCTACAAAGGTTTTAACTCCTTTTCAAGCGGTGCTTTGGGCAGCTTTTTTTAATTTTTTGGCTTATTGGGTATTTGGTTTTGGAGTTGCTGACACCGTTGCAAAAACGGCTCACACGAGTAGTATTGATTTGACTACTATTTTAGCCGGTGTAATAGCTGCTATTATTTGGAATATCATTACTTGGTTAAAAGGAATTCCTTCATCTTCTTCTCATACATTGATTGGCGGATTTGCCGGTGCTGCAATTGCACATGGTTTATCAAGTGTAACGGATCCTGAACATGCTGGTTTTAAAATTGTAAACTGGTTTAAAGCAGCTAAAGATGGTGAATTGCTTCCTTCGGGTGTTGTTATTGTAATCTTATTTATCATTTTTGCGCCTTTATTAGGAATGATTATTTCCTATTGTATTTCGTTATGGTTGATGTATTCTTCTAAAAAGAATATTTATCCTAAGTTATTTACATTATTATTAATGGCTTTAGTATCTTGGTTTTTATATTCAGTAATGATTCCATTTCAGGAAATTAAAAAACCTAGATTTGAAAGTGAATTTTGGAGCGTTATTACAGAACCTCACAACATAAAATGGTTTTTAGTTGCCTTTATATTTTATAGTTTAGCTATTTTCAATTTGTTTTTTAGTAGTTTATCTACTGCAAAAGCGGAAGCTGTTTTAAAGAAAATGCAATTACTTTCGTCGGCAGCATTTAGTTTAGGTCATGGAGGTAACGATTCTCAAAAAGTAATGGGTATTATTGCAGCAGCTGTTGCTGTTTACATAAAATCTAATCCAAATATTGATTTATCAGCTGGATGGCTAGACTTAAACGTTGTTTTGCCTTCAGAAAAAGATGGTGTTAAAATTGATGGTGTTATGCCAGGATGGATTCCATTAACGTGTTATACAGTAATCGCTTTAGGAACTTTAAGTGGTGGATGGAAAATTGTAAAAACGATGGGTTCTAAAATTACAAAAGTAACTGCATTTGAAGGTGTTGTTGCAGAATCGGCAGGTGCTTTAACCTTATTTACAACTGAGCATTTTAAAATTCCAGTATCAACAACACATACTATTACTGGTTCAATTATTGGAGTAGGAGTAACCAAAAGGGTTTCTGCAGTACGATGGGGCGTTACTGTTAAGTTATTGTGGGCTTGGATTTTAACTATTCCTGTTTCGGCGGTATTGGCAGCCTTAATTTACTTTTTATTGAAAATGTTTATTTAATGATCTATTAATATTAATAAAAAAGAGGATATTTTCATATCCTCTTTTTTTATGTTTCTTTCTGCCCCATCATCATTAAATATCCTTTCAAGAATTTATCGATTTCACCGTTCATTACGCCATCCACATCGCTTGTTTCAACCCCAGATCGAACATCTTTAACCAATTTATAAGGTTGCATAACATAGTTTCTAATTTGTGAACCCCATTCAATTTTCATTTTACCAGCTTCGATATCACTGCGTTGTGCTTGTTGTTTTTTTAATTCAATTTCGTATAACTGTGATTTCAACATTTGCATAGCCCGTTGTCTATTATCGTGTTGTGAACGCGTTTCTGAACATTGAATTTGAATTCCGGTAGGTTTGTGAACCAATTGAACTTTGGTTTCTACTTTATTTACATTTTGACCTCCTGCGCCACTTGAGCGTGCAGTAGTAATTTCAATATCGGCTGGGTTGATTTCAATTTCGATAGTATCATCAACTAATGGATAAACGTATACTGATGCAAAAGAAGTATGGCGTTTTGCATTACTATCAAAAGGAGAAATTCGGACCAAACGATGAACGCCGTTTTCACCTTTTAAATAACCAAAAGCAAAATCGCCTTCAAATTCTAAAGTCACGGTTTTTATTCCCGCAACATCTCCTTCTTGAAAGTTTAATTCTTTGATTTTGTAGCCTTGTTTTTCGCCCCACATCAAATACATTCGCATGAGCATAGAAGCCCAATCACAACTTTCGGTTCCACCAGCGCCAGCAGTAATTTGAAGTACAGCACTCATGCTATCTCCTTCATCGGAAAGCATGTTTCTAAATTCTAAATCTTCAATGTGATTGATGGTAATGTCATAATGCGCTTCAACTTCTTCTTCTGAAATAGCATCTTCTTTAAAGAAATCTAACATGATTTGGAGTTCTTCCACTTGCTCCATTCCTTTATTGTAATCTTCTACCCATTTCTTTTTAGAACGCAGGTTTCTGACTATGATTTCGGCTTCACGTGCGTTATTCCAAAAATCAGGGGCAAAGGTTTTTTCTTCCTCGTTAGTTATCTCAATCGTTTTGGCATCAATGTCAAAGATACCTCCTTAACGCACCGAGGCGATCAATAATATCTCTGACATGTTCTGTATTAATCATAAATATTGTAGTTTTGTTTTGAAAAGGAATGCCATAGCCCCGATAATAGTGGAAATCCTTTTTATTTTTTTGTTTCCTTCGAGTACCTCAGGCAACAAAAAAATGAAAAGATTGAAACGTATAGCGGGAATTAGCTCCTAAAAATTTTATCAAAAATAAGGTATCTGATTGATATATGGAAATAAATTTAGTAAGTGACACGGTAACCAAGCCATCTGTAGAGATGTTGAATGTAATGTTTAATGCTAAAGTAGGCGATGATGTATATAAGCAAGACCCAACAGTCAATGAATTAGAGGAAACGTTGGCTGATTTATTTGGGATGGAAGCTTCTTTGTTTTTTCCTTCGGGAACGATGGCCAATCAAACGGCGATTAAATTGCATACGCAGCCTGGTGAACAAGTAATTTGTGATAAATATTCGCACATTTATCATTATGAAGGCGGCGGTGCTTCTTTTAATAGCGGTGTTTCGTGTTGTTTGGTTGATGGAAAACGTGGAATGATTACTGCTGATTTAGTTAAAAATTCTATTAACGATCCTGATTTTTATCATGCGCCTTTGACTTCGTTAGTCAGTATTGAGAATACTACAAATAAAGGTGGTGGCGCTTGTTATGATATTGAAACGTTACAGGCAATAAAGCAAGTTTGTACCGAAAATAATTTGAAATATCATTTAGACGGCGCACGTTTGTGGAATGCTTTAGTAGCAAAAAAACAACATCCGAAGCAGTTTGGCGAATTGTTTGACACGATTTCTGTTTGTTTATCGAAAGGATTGGGTGCTCCAGTGGGTTCCGTTTTATTAGGAACTAGGGAAGATATGAAAAGAGCCTTACGTATTAGAAAAATATTTGGTGGCGGAATGCGTCAGTCTGGCTATTTAGCGGCGGCTGGCTTATATGCCTTACAAAATAATATAAATCGATTAGAAATTGACCACAGAAGAGCTAAAGAATTAGGTAGTTTGTTAGAAAAAATGCCTTGGGTAGCCAATGTAGAATCTGTGGAAACCAATATTTTGATTTTTGGATTGCAACCATCAGTTGATGAAAAGTTATTCATGGAAAAATTGAAACAAAAAGGAATTTTAATTAGTTCGATGGGGCATGGAAAATTGCGTATTGTAACGCATTTAGACTATAAAGAAGTCATGCACGAATATGTAATGGAAGTGTTTACTAAGTTAACTTTTTAATTTTGGAAATCATAATCATATCAATAGTAGCGTTTTTAACCGCCATTTTAACCTTTTTTTCTGGGTTTGGATTGGGAACTTTATTGACACCTGTTTTTATGCTTTTCTTTCCGATTGACATTGCCATTGGATTGTGCGGCCTTGTACATTTTGCAAATAATGTATTCAAGTTTTTCTTAGTCGGGAAACATGCTAATAAAGAAGTGTTGATGAAATTCGGAGTTCCTGCAATTATTGCCGCTTTTGTAGGTTCGTGGTTGTTGTTGCAAATTTCTGATTTAGCTCCTTTATTTAGTTATTCGCTTTTTGGAAAACAATTAAACGTTTTTCCAGTGAAATTTATTATTGCTAGTTTATTGGTAATTTTTGCCCTTTTAGACTTGATTCCGTTTTTAAGTAAAATGGAATTTGGAAAAGATAAATTGCCTTTGGGCGGAGTTTTAAGCGGATTTTTCGGAGGACTTTCAGGACATCAAGGTGCTTTGCGAAGTGCTTTTTTGATTAAAGCTGGTTTGTCTAAAGAAAGTTTCATCGCTACAGGAATTGTAGTTTCGATGTTTATTGATTTTACTCGTTTGAGTGTTTATGCTTCAAAAATTACGACTTATACTTTGTATGAAAATAAAGAGTTGTTGATTTCAGCAACGCTTTGTGCTATTACTGGAGCGTATTTGGGTAACCAACTTTTAAAGAAAGTTACACTAAAATTTATTCAAGCTTTTGTTGCTGTTTTATTGCTTTTAGTAGCAATTGGATTAGGAATGGGAATTATTTAAAGTCCATTACACACCAAATAGGCACGTGGTCTGATATTTTTCGGGCTTCTTTCATCGATTTAAAATTAGAATGAAAAGCAACAATTCCTTTCTGTAAAATTTTTATTTTCTGTTTGTCATAAAACAAATTATCATATTCAGAAGCTAAACAATCGTTTTGAATGCATTTCTGGCGTAAGCTGGTTTTTTGATTGACTAAAATAGGAGCGAAGCCATTGTTTTTTATCGGATTAAAAACGGTATGACTTTGTGGACAATTGAAATCACCCAAAAACATCAGATTAAGTTTTGGATAAAGTTTTGGAAAAAACTTAAAATATTTCAGTTCCGTTTCTGGTTTTTTCTTCTTTGGAACTGCATGAAAAGAAACCAAAGTAAGGGTATTTCCTTGGTAATCAAATGTTCCCATGAAAGGCTCTCGATCTATTTCATTTTCATAGTTTTGGTCAAGCCAACATTTTCCTACTTTTTTAACTTGTGCTGTTTTCCAAATAAAAGCATAACGTTCTCGACTAGAAGGATTTGTGCTTGTAGTAGGATCACTTATTGTATAATCCCATTTTGAGCCTTTTGTGTTTAAAATTGAAACCAATCGACTGACCGCTTGAGAACCTCCGTATCCAGCAACTACTTCTTGAATTGCAATAATGTCATAGCTTTTTATTGCATTTGCCATAATTTCTAATTCGCTATTCGATTTGGACTTCCCTAAATTCATGATGTTCCAGCTGCAAACCGACACTTGTGCAAAGGAAAAGTAGTTTAGAAAAAGGAATAAAACTAGTAATTTGGTTTTTTGAATCACAATTATTGTTGTTAATTATTTAAATAAATCCATACATTTTTCATCAAATATAACAAAGTCTAAATGTTTCACAGTTTCTTCAACTTTTTGTTGGGTTTCTTTTTATTTACTCATCATTTTCATGACATTTCTAAGCATAATTTTATTTTTTTATTCCAACAAAAATACTAAATTAGCAATTAAATATATAATTAAAAAATTCATGAAAAAAATCACGTATTTCCTTTTGGGTTGTGTTATTTTTGCTCCTGTTTATAGTCAAATAAATACAAATAAAATGTCTGATAAAATACAACCTCCTGTTTCTAAAATTGTTCCTAAAACGCTTGAAAAGCATGGAGATCAAAGAATTGATAATTATTACTGGTTAAACGAACGTGAAAACCCAGAGGTTATTGATTACTTAAATAAAGAAAACGAATATTACCAAAAGTCAACTGCACATACCAAACCGTTGCAAGACGATTTGTTTATAGAAATGAAATCGAGAATTAAAGAAGATGATAGTTCGGTTCCGTATTTATATAACGGCTATTATTACATTACACGTTATGAAACTGGTAAAGATTATCCGATCTATTCTCGTAAGAAAGGAAGTTTAGATGCGAAAGAAGAAATTATGTTTGATTGCAATGAAATGGCAAAAAGGCAATCTTATTTTAATCTATCGGGAATTAGTATTAGTGAAGATAACAAGTGGGCTGCATTTGGAGTCGACTTACTTTCTAGAAGACAATATACAATCCAAATTAAAAATTTAGAAACAGGTGAAATTCTTCCCGTAAAAATTGAAAATACTACTGGTGGTTCAACTTGGGCTAGTGATAATAAAACCTTATTTTATACTCGTAACGACATACAAACATTACGTTCTGATAAAATTTATAAACACACTTTAGGTACTGATGCAAATGCTGATGTTGTAG
>CAMDQL010000040.1 GCA_945905915.1 Flavobacterium psychrophilum | reverse complement strand
CAATAACCGCTATTGTTTGTACACTTGTTATGAACGCACAAACAAAAATTACCTATCCTGAAACGAAAAAAATCGACCACGTTGATACCTATTTTGGTAAAAATAGTAACGACCCTTATCGTTGGTTAGAAGACGCCCGAAGTGCCGAAACCGAAGCTTGGGTAAAAGCTCAAAATGTAGTAACCTATGATTATTTAGCCCAAATTCCATATAGAAATCAGCTAAAAACCAGAATGGAGCAATTATGGAATTATGAAAAAATTTCGGCGCCATTTAAAGAAGGTGAGTATACCTATTATTATAAAAATAATGGGCTTCAAAATCAATCGGTGTTGTATCGAAAAGATAAAAATGGAAAAGAAGAACTCTTTTTAGATCCTAATACATTTTCTAAAGACGGGACCACTTCTTTAGGCGGAATTGATTTCAGTAAAGACGGAAGTTTAGTAGCTTATTCTGTTTCTGAAGGAGGAAGCGATTGGCGTAAAGTTATCGTAATGGAAGCTAAAACTAAGAAAATTATTGGCGATACCATTGTGGATGTAAAGTTTAGTGGTGTGTCTTGGTACAAAAACGAAGGCTTTTACTATTCAAGTTACGACAAACCTGAAGGAAGCGAATTATCGGCAAAAACCGACCAACACAAATTGTTTTATCACAAATTAAACACTTCGCAAAAAACAGACAAATTAATTTTTGGTGGCGATGTAAAAAGAAGGTATGTTGGCGGTGGTGTTTCGGAAGATGAAAACTATTTATTCATTACCGCTGCAAATTCAACCTCTGGAAACGAGTTGTATTACTTAGATTTATCAAATCCAAACAGTAAAATCGTAACATTGATTGATAATTACGAAAACGACAATGATGTTTTAGACAACAAAGGATCGAAAATTTATTTGGTAACCAATTATAAAGCGCCAAACAAACGCGTGGTGACTTTTGATTTAGCAAATCCTGCTAATGAAAATTGGAAAGATTGCATCCCAGAAACCAAAAATGTATTGTCGCCTAACACAGGAAGTGGTTACATTTTTGCAAGTTATATGAAAGACGCTGTTTCGTTCATCAAACAATATGATTACAACGGAAAATTAGTTAGAGATATTGAATTACCAGGTGTTGGAACGGCTGGAGGCTTTGGTGGAAAAGAAAAAGAAACTACATTATATTTTTCGTTTACGAATTATGTAACGCCAAATACCATTTATACATTTGATCCAAAAACGGGTAAATCTCAAATATATCAACAACCTAAAGTCGATTTCAATTCATCAAATTACGAATCGAAACAAGTGTTTTACACTTCTAAAGATGGTACAAAAGTTCCAATGATTATTACCTATAAAAAAGGAACTGTATTGAACGGAAAAAACCCAACAATTTTATATGGTTATGGAGGATTTAATATAAGTTTAACTCCTACTTTTAGTATTTCAAATGCAGTTTGGTTAGAAAATGGAGGGATTTACGCTGTCGCGAATTTACGCGGAGGTGGCGAATATGGCAAAGAATGGCACGATGCCGGAACCCAATTTAAAAAACAAAACGTATTTGATGATTTCATTGCTGCAGCCGATTATCTAATTAAAGAAAACTATACCTCATCTGATTATTTAGCCATAAAAGGAGGTTCTAATGGTGGATTATTAGTGGGTGCTGTAATGACGCAACGTCCTGATTTAATTAAAGTTGCATTACCTGCAGTAGGTGTTTTAGACATGTTACGTTACCATACATTTACCGCTGGTGCTGGTTGGGCTTACGACTATGGAACAGCTGACCAAAGTGCCGAAATGTTTGAATATATTAAAGGGTATTCTCCTGTACATAATGTAAAAGCGGGAACAAAATATCCTGCTACTTTAGTTACTACTGGCGATCATGACGACCGTGTAGTGCCAGCGCATAGTTTCAAGTTTGCAGCCGAGTTACAAGCGAAACAATCTGGAGACAATCCGGTTTTAATTAGAATAGAAGTAAACGCAGGGCATGGTGCTGGAAAATCAGTAGCAGCAACTATTCAAGAAAATGTAGATATGCAAGTATTTACCTTATACAATATGGGAATTAAAAAATTGAAGTAATTAATTTCAAAATTCAACTAAAAAAACCGTTTCAATAATGAAACGGTTTTTTTAGTTATTCAAAGTAAATTTTCTAATGATATAGTTAAATATTTTGTAACCCAATACACGTCTTAAAAATCGCATAATATTAGCATCAAACCCAATGGTATATCTTCTGAAATGAATTCTGTTTTTTTCAATAAATTTGCTTTAATAATCCAGTTTAATCATAGGGATATAGCGTGAAATTTTTGCTTTTCTTCGGTTTATGTATGATGAGGAATTGGAGGCTTTATATTTTCTCGGATTGGGTAAAATTGCCGCTATCCCAGCAGCTTCATATCGGGTTAAACTAGCAGCATCTTTTCGATACCAATGTTTTGCAGCTGCTTCGGCACCATAAACACCATCGCCCATTTCAATGCTGTTTAAATATACTTCCATGATGCGTTTTTTACCCCAAACCAACTCGATCAAAACAGTATAATAAGCTTCGAGGGCTTTGCGTAAATAACTTCTGCCTTGCCATAAAAACACGTTTTTTGCCGTTTGTTGCGAAATAGTGCTTCCTCCTTTTATTTTTCTCCCTTTTTGATTGTTTTTAAACGCTTTTTTCATGGCTTCAAAATCAAATCCCCAATGGTCTAAAAAACGTCCGTCCTCACTAGCAATAACAGCTTTTTGAAGGTTTAAGGAAATTTCGTCAATAGGCACCCATTCATGACTACAAGTCATTTCTCTTCCTTCTTTTTTGTGTTCCATAGCACGAATACCCATTAAAGGCGTAAATGGGACTGGCACAAACTTGAACAACAAAACTATTAAAAAGTTAATTCCGTTGAACCACAAAAAGGCCAACCATAAAAAGCGTTTTATTTTTTGACCGGTAGTTCGTTTTACTGCGGGTTTTGATGTTCTATTTGGTGTTGGTTTTTTTGCCATATTTTAAATTAAATCTGCTACTTCTTGACCTATTATACTTCCTATTGCAACACCCATACCGCCCATTCTCACCCCACAATAAACATGATTTGACAATTGTTCAACAATCGGTTTTTTGTGCGCTCCTATGCCCATGGTGCCACTCCATCGGTGGTCAATTTCAAAATGATTTAGTGGTAAAATTACATTTTTTAATAATTCCTCCAAACGATTTTGAATCAATTCTGTCGTATCGTGTGAAGTAGTAGTTTCGCCTTCAAAATCTAAATTTCTTCCGCCACCCAATAAAATTCTATCGTTGATGTTTCTAAAATAATAATATCCTTCATCTAAATGAAAAGTTCCTTTGATGTCTAGATTTGGAATAGGTTTTGTAATCAATACTTGTGCTCTTGCGGGTTGCACTTGGTTATTGGTTAATTGTGCAGCAAAACCGTTTGTGGTAAAAATCAACTTGTTTGTCTTGAATGTAATTCCATTCGTTTCAACCTCAACACCATCATTCAATTCTTGATGATTGGATACGGTCTGATTGTTCAAAATTAAAATATCGTTTTGATGTGCTTTTTTGAGTAGCGATTGCATCATATTCCCAGTATCAATTTGGGCTTCAAACGGATTGAAAATTAAGTATTCAAATATACCGCCAAATTGAAAACGATCCATTTGCTTTAGAAATACTTCCGCTTTAAAAAGAGGTTTCAAAAATTCGTTAATAAAAGGGATTTTCTGCAAACATTCATTATAAAACGGTTCGTCTTCTTTTAAAAACAGCTCATAACCACCGAAGGGTTTTAAATCTAGAGCAGCATCGCCTAAGTTTTTGCGTAATAATTGCAATCCTGAATATCTTTTTTGAATCAATTGAATGACTTCTTCTTCAGAATGGGATTTTAAATCGTGAATGATTTCAGAAATGCTGCCAAAACAAGCAAAACCAGCGTTTTTTGTACTCGCGCCTTGAGGCAAAACACCTTTTTCTAAGATTATAATTTTAGAAGTTGGAAATTTTTCACGCAATGCTAGAGCCGCATGCAAACCTACAATGCCGCTACCTACGATAGTAAAATCAACGTTGGTAAACCAATTTTTTATCTCCCAATAACTGAGTTGCATAGCTTATAATACTTAAAAAAGTAAATGTACTAAAATGTTTTTTATTGCAAGGTGTTTCTTTTTTTGTAAAAAACTTTCGGGTTGATTTGTTTCTGAAAAAAATTTAAACGCTCAAGGGAATAAAAAAACAATCACTTTAAAATACTTATAAATTAAAAAAAATACTTATAATTTGTAAATTTGTAATATTTTTGTATTTTTGTCACCAAAAATTTCCAATATTATAAGAGAGTATAATGTTAGTGAAAGGTTTATTTGATTAAACGGATAGCATCGAAACCGCAAACAATGCCTAAAATCGACTCAATATTGGGTAAATAATTATAAATTTAAAAAAGGAAAAGGACATTTAAAGTTATGACAATTGCTTTTGCAATGTCAATTATGCTAACATCTTGTTTTTCTTATACAAGTGTTGTTGGAAAAGGAACTCAAGGGAGCACTAAAGTTACAAAATGGAATCATTATGTAATTGGTGGATTAGCGCCAGTTGGAGTTTCTGATTCAAAAACTATGGCTGAGGGTGCAACAGATTATACTGTTCATACAAGACAAACTTTTGTTAATGGATTAATTGCTGCATTAACGTTCAGCATTTATACTCCAACAACAACAGTTACAAAATAAAAAATATAGGCGACTTTGGAATCATTGTCGCCTTTAATTTAACTAAAAAGGAAAAAAATTATATTTTACGCTTCCATAATAGTATTACTATATCTAGGATACATCCTTTTAAACATTCTAATGTATCACTCAGAAAATTTAAATGATTATGGGAATGGTTTTTTTGTTGGTAAAATTATATTATTTCTATTTTTTGGATTTATTATATACAAAACCAATCCTTTCGGAAAAAACAGGTGAAAATGCAAAAACTAAAGTAAAATGCGCTTCCAACCGTATCACTTTGCTTAGCGGATAATATGCTATCTAATTACTAATTCTCAATATCTTTCTTTCTTCTCGCCTTAATTGCTTTCATAATTAAAGGAAATGATGTTACAGCCACTAATATTAGAATGATTTTTTCGATATGATGTTTTAAATCAATATCAAATTTTTCTAAAAATAAGCCGTATAAATAATGCCCTGCATAAACCAAAATAAACGACCATAAAATAGAACTTAAAATATTATACAACATGAATTTGCTTTTTTTCATGTGCACAATACCAGCAATAATGGGTACAAAAGTTCTTACAATGGGTAAAAATCGTGCAAAAATAATTGCAATTCCACCATGTTTTTGAAAAAAGCTTTCGGATTGGTCTAGATACTTTTTCTTAAAGAAAAAACCATCTTTTTTTTGATATAAATTTTTTCCGTATACAGACCCAAACCAATAGCCAAAAATATTACCTATTATTCCAGAAAGGGCAATTAATGTCGCAATCACAAAAACAGGCGAATACCCTTTAGGCAAAAAAGTTAAAGGTTGTGCCAACGCTTCACAATATATTCCAGATAAAAAGAGTAAACTATCTCCGGGTAAAAAGAAACCAGCAAACAAACCGGTTTCGGCAAAAACAATGAACAAAACGACATAAATTCCAATAGGAATACCGCCGACTTCCATCGTAATATAGAATTCAGGATTAAATAATTGGGACCATTGGAAATCGTTCATTATACTTCTGGTTTAGTTTCCCATTTATCTATAGATGCTGTTGCTAAGGCGTTTCCTAAAACATTGGTCATGCTTCGGGCCATATCACAAAAATGGTCAATTGGTAAAATTAAGGCAATGCCTTCTGGCGGAATGCCAAACATAGCACAAGTAGCAACCACCACAATTAAAGACGCTCTTGGAACACCCGCAACACCTTTACTAGTTAACATTAATACTAATAACATAGTCAATTGTTCCCCTAAAGACATGTCAATTCCATACACTTGCGCAATAAAAATACTGGCAAAGGTCATGTACATCATGCTTCCGTCAAGGTTAAAAGAATAACCCAGTGGCAAAGTGAACGAAACAATCTTAGGTTGGCATCCAAAACGTTCTAATTCTTCTACCATTTTAGGAAAAACCGCTTCACTACTCGTAGTTGAAAAGGCAATCAACAGCGGACTTTTAATTCTTTGAAGCAGTACAAAAAGTCGTTTGCCTAATATTATATATCCAACAGTTAACAGTATTAACCAAAGTATAATTATTCCTACTAAAAACGCACCTAAATATTTGGCATACAACGTAAAAACTTCAAATCCATGTTTTGCAATAGCACTTGCCACAGCGCCTAAAACCCCTAAAGGAGCGGTCCACATAATGAACGTAACCATTTTTAATATCACATGCGAAACAGAGTCTAATAATTTAATAATGGGTTTAGCTTCTTTTTTACTAAAGGCCGCTAATGCCACTCCAAATAAGATAGAAAAAATTACAATTTGTAAAATTTCGTTAGTAGCTAAAGCTTCAAATAAACTTTTTGGAATTACATGTTTTACAAACTCTTCCAATGAAAATCCTTTTGAATTTTCTAATAATTCTGAAGCGCTCGAAGTATCTTCTAATTTAATTGAAGTACCTTTTCCGGGTTCGAAAAAATTAACTAAACCCATTCCCAATACTAAAGAAATCAACGATGCAGAAATAAACCAAGCCATCGCTTTTCCGCCAACTCTACCCACCATTTTCATGTCGCCCATTTTTGCGATTCCGACCACTAATGTGGAAAAAACCAAGGGTGCTATAATCATTTGAACCAATCGTATGAAAATGGTTCCAAGTAGTTTTATATTTTTTGAGAATGTATCAATAGCTTCGGGAAACTGATAATGCACGACACCCCCTAAAGCAATGCCAATAATCAACGAAATAATGATTAATATGAATAATTTGTTATTCTTCACTTGATAAATATTTAAGATTGTGAAAATAGGCAAAAAAAATTAAAAACGTATATCATTTAGCATCGTTTTATAGTTAATTTGGATTAAAAAAGCGATTTCAGTGAAATCGCTTTTTTAGTTTTATTCTTGTTCTTTCATTACAAAAGATTCCATGAATTTTGTGGTGTAATTTCCAGCCACATAATCTGGTTCGTCCATTAATTGTCTGTGAAACGGAATTGTGGTTTTGATACCTTCGATAACGAACTCATCTAAAGCACGTTTCATTTTATTGATTGCTTCTTCTCTCGATTGCGCTGTTGTAATCAACTTTGCAATCATGGAATCATAATTTGGCGGAATGGTATATCCTGCATAAACGTGGGTATCTAGACGTACTCCATGTCCACCTGGCGCGTGTAAAACGGTAATTTTACCAGGCGAAGGGCGGAAGTCGTTATAAGGATCTTCGGCGTTAATGCGACATTCTATAGCGTGTAATTGTGGATAGTAGTTTTTTCCTGAAATTGGAATTCCAGCAGCTACCATTATTTGTTCACGAATTAAGTCATAATCAACCACTTGTTCTGTGATTGGGTGCTCTACTTGAATACGCGTATTCATTTCCATGAAGTAAAAATTTCGGTGCTTATCCACTAAAAATTCTACTGTTCCGGCACCTTCATACTTAATGTATTCTGCTGCTTTAACTGCAGCTGTTCCCATTGCTTCACGCAATTCATCGGTCATAAAAGGAGAAGGCGTTTCTTCGGTTAATTTTTGATGACGACGTTGTACCGAACAATCTCTTTCAGAAAGGTGACACGCTTTACCGTAAGAATCTCCAACTACTTGAATTTCGATGTGACGCGGCTCTTCGATTAATTTTTCTAAATACATGCCATCATTACCAAAAGCGGCAGCTGACTCTTGACGAGCGCCTTCCCATGCTTTTAATAAATCTTCTTTTTTCCAAACGGCACGCATTCCTTTTCCACCTCCACCTGCAGTTGCTTTTAACATAACTGGGTAACCGAATTCACCGGCTAATTTTTCGGCTTCTTCATACGATTCTAAAATTCCAACAGAACCAGGAACACAAGGAACGCCTGCTTCTAGCATAGTTGATTTCGCAGAAGCTTTATCTCCCATACGATCAATCATTTCAGGGGATGCCCCAATGAATTTGATGCCATGTTCTTGACAAATTTTAGAAAACTTAGCATTTTCAGATAAAAATCCGTATCCTGGGTGAATAGCATCTGCATTAGTAATTTCTGCAGCCGCTATAATGTTTGACATTTTTAAGTACGATAGATTACTTGGAGGCGGACCAATACAAACAGCTTCGTCTGCAAATTTTACGTGTAAACTATCTGCATCTGCTGTAGAATAAACGGCAACTGTTTTGATTCCCATTTCTCTACAAGTTCTAATAACACGTAGTGCAATTTCCCCTCTATTGGCAATTAATATTTTTTTAAACATATCTTTTTTTTTAAAATTCAATAAACAAATTCCAAATTCCAATACCTAAAAATAAATTTTTTTTAGAATTTGGAATTTAAAATATTGGAATTTAAAATAACTATGATGGATCTACTAAGAATAATGGTTGATCGAATTCAACTGGTGAAGAATCATCCACTAAAATTTTCACGATTTTACCTGAAACTTCTGATTCGATTTCGTTGAATAATTTCATTGCTTCAATGACACACAATACATCACCTTTTCCAATAGTTGAACCCACTTCTACAAACAATGGTTTGTCTGGAGCTGGTTTTCTATAGAAAGTTCCAATAATTGGTGATTTAACAGTAATGTATTTTGAATGATCATCAGACGCAGGTGCAACAATTGCATCAGAAACTGCTGGAGCAGCCGCTTGTGGAGCAATCATTTGTGGAGCAGCTGCCATTGGCATTTGTTGCACATAAGTAGTTGTGCTTTCTGTTCCTTCTGTCGTTGTTTTTATGGTGATTTTAAAATCGTCCATTTCTAATTTTACTTCCGTAGCACCTGATTTAGCTACAAATTTGATTAGGTTTTGAATTTCTCTAATATCCATATTATTTGATTTAGTTTAGTTTATATTTTATTTAGTATAAGCCCATTTTAAGTAAATTGCACCCCATGTAAAACCGCCACCAAAAGCAGCAAAAATAATATTGTCTCCTTTTTTTAATTGATTTTCAAAATCGGACAACAACAAAGGTAAGGTAGCCGAAGTTGTATTCCCATATTTTTGAATGTTAATTAACACTTTAGATTCATCAAGTCCCATTCTATTTGAAGTTGCATCGATGATTCTTCTGTTTGCTTGATGCGCCACTAACCAATTTACATCGTCGTGCGTAAGGTTGTTGCGTTCCATTATTTTTTCACTTACATCTGCCATGCCCGAAACGGCATATTTAAAAACAGTTTTTCCGTCTTGAAAAACGAAATGTTGTCTATTTTTTACGGTTTCTTCAGTAGGTGGTAAAATAGATCCTCCGGCTTCAATTTTTAAGAATTCTCTCCCAATTCCGTCACTTTTAAGGATTTCGTCTTGTAATCCTAAGCCTTCTGTATTGGGTTCAAATAAAACTGCTCCGGCACCATCACCAAAGATGATACAGGTAGCTCTGTCGGTATAATCAATGATTGAAGACATTTTATCGGCTCCAATTAAAAGTATTTTTTTATATTTTCCTGAGGCAATATAGGCTGATGCCGTTGACATTCCGTAAAGGAAACTTGAACAAGCTGCTTGTAAATCAAATGCAAAAGCGTTTGTAGCGCCAATTTCTGTAGCCACATATACTCCTGTAGAAGCTACGGGCATATCTGGAGTTGCAGTTGCCATAATCACTAAATCAATTTCTTTAGGATCTAAATTGGCTTTCTCTAATAAGTTTTGAGCTGCTTTAATGGCAAGGTATGAAGTTCCTTTGCCTTCTTCTTTTAATAATCTTCTTTCTTTAATTCCTGTACGAGTGGTAATCCATTCGTCATTGGTATCTACCAATGTTTCCAATACTTGATTTGATAAAACAAAGTCTGGAACATACGAACCAATAGCGGTAATTGCTGCTGTAATTTTATTCATAAGGGTTAATTTTTCTCTTCAAATTTTTTAAATTCGAAAAGTGGTGGAAATTACAAAAAAAAATTTAAACCTATCCTATTCAATATAAGAAATCTATAGCAAATGGGTATTTAACAAAAAAACCCTCACAATGTGAGAGTTTTCTCTATTTTTTGATGCAATTACGCTACAGCTTCTGCTTTATCAATAACAACTTGACCTCTGTAATACATTTTACCTTCATGCCAGTAAGCTCTGTGGTATAAATGTGCTTCACCAGTTACAGGACATGTAGCAATTTGCGCAACTGTCGCTTTGTAATGTGTTCTTCTTTTATCTCTTCTTGTTGAGGACTGTCTTCTCTTAGGATGTGCCATTTTTCTGTATTATTTATCCGTTAATAGTTTTTTTAAATTTTCCCATCTAGGGTCTATCTCATCTTTTTGTTCACTAATTTTATTTTCTTTTGGAGCTAAAGATTCTAATTTTTCAATTACTTCTTTTAGCGAACCATCTTTTACACCGGGGTGAATTCTTCTTAAAGGCACCGACAATACAATTGATTCATAAATGTATTGCGCCACGTTGACTTGAAATTCGCCATGAGGCAAGATGAGCAACTCTTCGTTTTCATCATTAAAGGTATCTCCAAACTTTACTATAAGGTTCAGTTTTCCTTTAATTACTAAATCAAATTCTTCTCCTGAAACATCACAAGGCACATTAACAGTTCCTTTATGCTTAATTTCAAGAGATAGCATAGTGCTTTTCTTTTCCAAAACTACACTAACTTTAATTGATGCCTCGTTAAATTCATCATAATCAAAGTGTGCAAAGAACGTATTATCTAATTGATAATCAAACTGGTGTTTCCCTATTTTTAATCCTATAAAAGGAATCAAATATTCTTTTAAATTGTTCATAACAACAGTTTTACCTTTTTAAAAGGTGTGCAAAGATATAAAATTATTATAAATTCAAACGCGTTACAAACATTTTTTTGTTTATAACTGTTTTTGTTTTGTTTTTAATTGGTTTTTAGTAAGCTCTTGATAGTCATTTCGTCTATGAAAAATATCAATTGCTAAATAAACTGCTTCTTTGAATGATTCGTTATTGGCCAACCCTTTACCCGCAATTTCATAGGCTGTGCCGTGATCTGGAGATGTGCGAATTTTATCTAAACCCGCTGTATAATTAACTCCGTTGCCAAATGAAAGCGTTTTAAACGGAATTAACCCTTGATCGTGATACATGGCTAAAACCGCATCGTACTTTTCATACTGACCCGAGCCAAAAAATCCATCAGCTGGGAAAGGTCCAAATACCATATTTCCGGCTTCAAATAATTTTTTCAACGTGGGCTTGATTATTTTTTCTTCTTCATTGCCAATTACACCGTTATCGCCCGAATGTGGATTCAATCCTAAAACAGCGACTTTTGGTTTTTCAATTTCAAAATCTTGTTTTAAGGTATTAATAATGGTTTCTAATTTTTCGGAAATTAATTTTTCGGTTAGTTGTTGCGCTACTTCATTAACAGGAACATGATCAGTCAATAATCCCACACGCAAATCGTCATGCACCATAAGCATCAAGGCATTTCCGTTTAATTCTTTATCCAAATAATCGGTATGACCTGGGAATTTAAATTCCTCTGATTGAATGTTGTATTTATTAATAGGTGCGGTTACTAAAACATCAACAAAACCTTCTTTCAACGCTTTTGTTGCGGCAACAAATGATTTTATAGCATAACTTCCTACCGCCGCATCGTTTTTTCCAAATTCTAAATCCACGCCATCGCGCCAAACGTTTAAGACATTTATTTTTCCAACTACGAGTTGTTCTAATTTATCAATTCCGTGAATGGCTGCAGTTAAATTCAATTCTCTCTTTAAAAAAGAGATGATTTTAACATTGGCAAAAATAACGGGCGTACACAATTCTAACATTCGAGTATCTTCAAATGTTTTTAATATGACTTCGCTTCCAATACCATTTAAATCTCCTACCGAAATTCCAACAATTATATTTTCTGCTTTTTTAACCATAACGAATGTGATTTATTGCTTACTTTTGAAGTGCAAATTTAGTAAAATTATATCAGTTATGTTTACCGGAATTATAGAAACACTCGGAATAATCAAAGAAATTCAAAAAGAGCAAGGAAATCTGCACATTACCGTGGCTTCGGAAATTACGCACGAACTAAAAATTGATCAAAGTGTGGCTCATAATGGTATTTGTTTAACGGTGGTAAAAATCAACCAAAACGAATACACCGTAACTGCTATTCAGGAAACCATAGATAAAACGGCAATTGGCTCATGGCAAGTGAATGATGTACTCAATTTAGAGCGCGCTATGAAACTGGGTGACCGATTAGACGGACATATTGTGCAAGGTCACGTGGATCAAACGGGCACTTGTACCAATATTATAGAAGCCAATGGGAGTTGGGTTTTTACCTTTAAATATGACCCGGCACTTTCAAATATTACTATTGAAAAAGGCTCTATTACGATAAATGGAACCAGTTTAACGGTCGTAAATTCAGAAAAAAACAGCTTTAGTGTAGCGATTATTCCTTATACCTATGAACATACTAATTTTCATACCTACAAAATTGGCACAAGTGTAAATTTAGAGTTTGATGTTATTGGTAAATATGTAGCAAGATTGACGGATTTGAGAAAATAAAAAAACCCTACATTTCTGTAAGGCTTTAAAATAATCTGTTAACTATTTCTTTTTAGATTTAGCTTTCTTCTTTTTAGAATTTGCTTTTTTCTTAGCTGCTTTCGCTTTCAATTTCATTTTTGCTTTCTCTTTCTTAGCTTTGTCTTTTTTCTTTTTATTAGCTTTCTTTTGTTTCTCTTTTAGTTTTGCTTTTTCTTTCTTTTCTTTTTCAGTGGTTTTTTTACTCATCTTTTTAAGTTTTTTGAGGTTATTTTTGTCTAACTTTTTTGTTTCATCATTTTCAAGTGAATCTTTAATTGCAGTATTACTTTCAACAGGAGCAGTAATTTCTGCAACTGGTTTCACTGCAACTGGTTTTCTAACTCTTGGAGTGCTTTGAGGTTTAGCAGTTGTAGGTGTTGCAACTTCTTTTTTTACAGCCGGTTTTCTTGTAGCTGTTCTTCTAACTGGAGTAGCTGTTTTTGGTGCAGTTACACTACTAGTTACTACTTTTTCTGCTTGGTTTGTTTCCTCAATTTGTTTGTTTTCTTCCATTATATGTTTTGTTTGCTGTTTCAATGTTAAGTAAATGTTATGCAAAGGTAAATTAAATATTAATACGGCAATGTTAAGTTTTTAGTTTTGGCGAAAACTTAACATTGGGAATCAATGAATTAGTTGCTACTATCGGTAAAGTATGCGGTTTTTAATTTTTAAATGAAGGTATAAAAAAAGACCTCACATTACTGTGAAGTCTTTGATTTAATGTGGTCCCACCTGGGCTCGAACCAGGGACCACCTGATTATGAGTCAGGTGCTCTAACCAACTGAGCTATAGGACCAGTTAAGAGTCTGCAATATTACAGCTAATTTCTATTTACTGCAAATTTTTTTACTACTTCTCTTCTGTTTTCTAGTAAACAATTGCTATTCAATAATTTCCTGACACAACTCAATCAAAACTCCATTAGTGCTTTTTGGATGTAAAAAGGCAACTAATTTATTATCGGCACCTTTTTTAGGCACTTCATTCAGCACGATAAACCCTTCTTTTTTTAATCGGGCAATTTCTACGACAATATCTTCCACATCAAAAGCAATATGATGAATACCTTCTCCTTTTTTTTCTAAAAACTTTGCAATTGGACTCTCAGGGTTGGTTGCTTCTAATAGTTCTATTTTATTGGGTCCGTTCATGAAAAAAGAAGTTTTTACGCCTTCACTTGCTACTTCTTCTTCTTTATAAGGAGGCTGACCCAATAATTGTTCGAAAAGAGTATTCGAAGCTGCTAAATCTTTAACGGCGATACCTATATGTTCGATTTTTCTCATGGTGCTAATTTCCGTAAAATTATGAAATAAAAAACAAACCAAAACTTCAAAAATCCAAAATCGTTAATCTTCAATCGAAAATCTTATTGTATTTTTGCCTCATGGAAACAAACAGACAAAAAAAAATAGGAGCCCTTTTACAAAACGATTTGGTGTCCATTTTACAAGGCGAAATTCGTAAAAACAACATCAATAATTTGGTAATTTCGGTTTCAAAAGTAAATGTTACTTCTGATTTATCTATCGCTAAAGTACATTTGAGTGTTTTTCCTACCGAAAAAGCAGCAGAAATATTAGCTGCCGTAAAAAGTAATGCTCCTTTAATTAAACACGATTTAGCCCAACGCGTAAAAAATCAATTGCGAAAAGTGCCTAATTTGATTTTCTATATTGACGATAGTTTAGATTATATTGAAAAAATTGACAAAGCCTTAGCAGGAGAAGAAAATCCTATTGAAAATCCAGATTTATTAGAAAAAAGAAAGAAATCATAATTTGAACCTTTCCTTATATATCGCCAAACGCTATGCTATAAGTTTCAGCAAGAACAAAGCCATTAATATTATCACTGGCATTGCTTCTATGGGAATTATTGCCAGTACTATGGGGCTGTTTGTTTTTTTATCTGTTTTTAGTGGCCTAAAAGAGTTCACGCTTAATTTTGCCAATGCAACCGATCCTGATTTTAAAGTAGAAACGACCTCAGGAAAGAATTTTTTGGTAACTAAAAATCAAGAAAATAAATTAAAAGCATGCAAGTCCATTACTGCCTTTAGTAAAGTAGTAACCGAGCGCGTCTACTTTATTTATGATGAAAAAGAAATTGTTGCCGAAATTAAAGGGGTGGACCAAAGTTATTCAGCTGTTACCAATTTTAATGCGCACATGTATTTGGGTGAATGGCTTTCGCCGAACACTGAAGAAGTGGTTGTGGGTGCCGAAATCAGTCGGAAATTAGCCCTAGGATTGTTTGATTTTAACCATCAGTTACAAGTATATGCACCAAAACCAGGCAAAGGAGCTATTGAAAATCCAATGGACGCATTTAATACTGCGGCTCTTTTTCCTTCGGGTGTTTATTCAGTTAATGAAGAACTAGATGGTCGGTTTGTATTTTGTGATATCACATTAGCCCAAAATTTATTAGGATTAGCTTCTAATCAATATACTTCGTTAGAACTAAAAGCTGCTCCAAACACCACCGAAGAAGAAGTTAGGAGCGATTTAGAAGACATTTTTGGATCCTCAGTAAAAATAAAAAATAGAGCCCAATTAAATGATTCACTTTATAAAATGCTTCAGTCTGAAAACTTATTTATTTATTTATTTAGCACATTAGTAGTTATTCTGACGCTATTTTGTTTAGCCGGAGCTATTGTTATGATAATTATCGACAAAAGAGAAAATTTGAAGACTCTTTTTAATATTGGTTTAACCAAAACCGCTATCCGAAATATCTTTTTTACCCAAGGAATTATCATTACTCTTTTTGGGCTAGCCATTGGTTTAGCAATTGCTATCCTAATTATTTTAGCACAACAACAATTTGCATTTATTATGATCACTGAATCGATGCCCTACCCTGTTTTATTTGAATGGGAGAATGTATTTATTGTAGTTTCTACTATCTTCTTATT
>CAMDQL010000039.1 GCA_945905915.1 Flavobacterium psychrophilum | reverse complement strand
CCAGCCGCTATAATAGCTATATATATAAATTTATTTTTCATTTTACTTTTTATTTAATAATTAGAACCCGTAAGTTATACCTACACCTGGAGAGAAAACAACTGATTTGTATGTACCCCCAAAACTACTACCATCACTAACGTAATCGTAAGAATTATCAACCTCGTCAAAGTGTAAATAAAGGAATGAAAAATCAACCCCTAATTTACTGTTCACTTTATACGTTAAACCACCTGTGAATCCCATTGAATCATTTCTTGGGGTTTCAGGAGCAAAATAGCCGTCTTGAACAGGACTTTCATCAAAATACCAACCTGCTCTGAATGTAAATTTATCATTAGCCACATATTGGGTTCCTAATCTATAAGTGCTTGAATTTTTGTAGTTTCTAGGATTATTTGAAGGTGGAAGCGCTGTATTTGTAAATTTCACATTTAGATTTTCATAAACGCTCCACATGGCTCTGTTGTAATCAAAAGCAAATAACCATTTGTCTGAAATTTTATAAGATAATCCTACAGTTAACTCAGCAGGCAACGGTAAATCAGCATTAAATTTTGTAGTTGGTGCTGTAGTAGGATAATCATTAAAAGTTGCATCGCCATCTCTAGCTTCCATAATGATTTCAGAACGGTAGTTCATACCAATTCTTAATTTCTTTGAAGGGTTAAACATGAAACCAGCAGTGTATCCCCATGCAGTGATACCTTTAGATTCAATTGTTAAATCTGTTCTTTCAAAATCAGAATTAATAGTTGATCTATCAACATTTCTGTTAAAGTTAACAGATCCTGTAGCAAAAATTGGTCCACCACCTACACTAAAATGTTCGCCTACTCTAATCGAAACCGAAGGCTGTACAAAAATAGCTGATAAATCAATATTATTTACTAAATGTGATCCTTGCCAGTCTTGATCCCATTCTACAGAACTTCCATAAGGAGTATAAACCGCTAAACCAGCAGTTAACCAATTGTTCACTTTGTAAGTAGCATACAAACTGAATGGTGTTCCCATATTCTCTGTAGATGCTTCCCAATTGTATTGTGAATTTTGGAATTTAGTCTTAGCAAATAATGCATTTCCTCCAAATGAAAAGTTGAATTTTTTATCTAAGTAAGCCATACCCGCTGGGTTAAAAAATGCAACTTCAGCGCTATTTACTACAGCAACACCTGTGTGTCCCATAGCTAATTGCTTTTGACCTTGAATACTAACTCGATATCCTCCTGCAAATGCAGTTGAGCCAGCTAAAGCCAATAATGTTAAAGAAAGTAATTTTCTCATAATGTAAATTAGTGTTAGTTTTTTTCTGAATTTATAAAAATCAATAGTTCAAAATTAAGACAAAATATGAATTTTACAATTTTTTTAACTAAAAAAATTATGCATGCATAATTTTTTTGCATTTTTATTTTAAAAATCTCATCACATTTATTTCAAAATCTATTGGGTTTTCGGCATGTAACCAATGTCCTGCATTGGATATTGTATCTATAATGGCATTAGGAAAATGATGATAAATAGTTTCAAAATCGGCATCCAAAATATAATCTGATTTAGAGCCTCTTAAAAAAAGAGTTGGACCATCAAATTTGTTTTCAAAAGGCAATGCCGTACCTATCGTTTCAATTTTATCATTAAAAACTTGTAAATTAAATCGGAAAGCAAGTTGTTCGGGCGTTTTCCAATACAAATTTTTTAATAAAAATTGGCGCGTACCAAAATCGGAAATAAAAGTTGATACAATTTGTTCAACATCACTTCTAGTTGGATTTTTAGAAAAATCAACCACATTTAAACCTGCTAAAATAGTTTGATGGTGCGGTGCGTAATATTTGGGACCAATATCAGCAATAATTAATTTGGAAACTAAATCTGGATACGTTGTTGCGAGTAACATTGCTACTTTTCCGCCCATTGAATGTCCTAAAACAACACTTTTTGTGAGTTGATGTGCTTGAATGTAATTCTTTACATCTTCGACCATTACTTCATAATTAAATTCCTCGGAATGAAAACTTTTTCCGTGATTTCTCAAATCTAATGCGTGGACTTGAAAACCTGCTGAAGCAAATTGCGTTGCTAACGATTTCCAGTTGTCAGACATTCCTAAAAAGCCATGAAGTATGATCATTGGAATTCCTTCCCCTTCAATTCTTGAATGTAATGTCATTTATTTTAATTTTTGCAAATACATGTTTACTACATTTTCTAGTCCTAAGTATAAGGACTCTGAAATTAAGGCATGCCCAATAGAAACTTCTAATAAATTAGGTATATTTTCTTTGAAGAATTTTATGTTATCAAGACTTAAATCATGCCCCGCATTAATACCTAATTGTAATTCATTAGCTCTATGAGCCGCTTTGATAAACGGTTCAATTCCGGCAAAATTACCAAGTCCATAATCGTGTGCAAAACTTTCGGTGTACAATTCAATTCGTTCAGTTCCAGTTGCTTTTGCTCCTTCAATCATTTTTTCATTGGGATCAACAAAAATAGAAGTTCTTATACCATTTCGCTGAAATTCTTGAATGACTTCCATTAAATAGGATTGATGTTTTAGAGTATCCCAACCTGCATTGGAAGTTAATGCCCCAATAGCGTCTGGAACTAGAGTTACTTGAGTGGGTTTACATTCTAAAACCAAATCAATAAAGTTGTGTTGCGGATTGCCTTCAATATTGTATTCGGTATAAACTACGGTTTTTAAATCTCGTGCATCTTGATAGCGGATATGTCTTTCGTCTGGTCTTGGATGAATGGTAATTCCGTGTGCTCCAAACTGCTGAATATCTTTAGCAACTTTTAATAAATCGGGCACATTTCCCCCTCTAGCATTGCGCAATGTTGCAATTTTATTAATATTTACAGAAAGCTTTGTCATGGTTGCTATTTAATTTTAGCAAAAATACAAAGTATAAATTAGGTATCATATCGTATTTTTTGATTATTTTGCGGTTTCATTTCACATTTTTATATATGAATAGCCTAAAAAGTTATATTAACACCGAAATAAAACCATTAAAGCACAGTGATTCTATTATGGAAGCACAGGATCTTTTTGAAGATTTTTCATATTCTCATTTTCCAGTTACTGAAGAAGGTATTTATATAGGATGTATAACTAAAGAAACAGTAGAATTTTCAAAATCAGAAGCGTTAATTAATGATAGTCGTTTTCACTTCGAGCGCTTTTTTGTGCGCTCAAGCATGATTTGGTTAGATGTATTGGAAGTTTTTGCTAAAAATGATGCCAATATTCTTCCCGTATTAGATGAAAAGAACAACTATATTGGCTATTATGAATTAGAGGATGTGATTCGATTTTTACATGAAACCCCATTTTTAAAAGAAGAAGGTGGAATATTAATCATTGAAAAGGAATTGAATACCTTTTCAATGAGTCAAGTAGCCCAAATTATTGAAAGTAATAATGCTAAAATTCTTGGCTTATTTATATCCAATGTAGCTAATAATAAAGTAGAAATTACTGTAAAAATTAGCCAAAGTGGTTTAAACGAAATCATTCAAACCTTTAGAAGGTATGATTATGAAATAATTTCTGAACATCAGGAAGACTCCTATTTAAATAGTCTAAAAGAACGTTCAGATTATTTAGATAAATATCTTAATATTTAAGTTAGTCTTATGAAAATAGCAATTTTTGGACAATATTATCAAAACAATACCGCTGAAATTGTAACTAAAGTTGTTGCGTTTTTAGAAAAAAATGAAATTTCAATAGCATTTGAACATTCCTTTTTATCAATTCTTCAAGAAAAAAATATCGTAATAAACTCTTTTGCAAGTTTTTCTAATTATGCCGAACTTGATTCAGATTTCGATGCTTTAATAAGCATTGGTGGCGATGGAACCATTTTGAAAGCAGCAACATTTATTCGCGATAAAAACATACCAATTATCGGCATTAATGCTGGGAGATTGGGATTTTTAGCAACAGTGCAGTATGAAAATATTGAAGCGCTCTTGCAAAAAGTAATTCAAAAAGAGTATATCATTTCCAAAAGAAGCTTAGTTAGCATAAGAACAAGTCCTGAATATGAAAATTTCAATGATTTAGATTTTGCATTAAATGAAGTATCGGTTGCCCGAAAAGACACCACTTCGATGATTACCATTGAAACTTCATTAAATGATGAATACCTCACTTCTTATTGGGCGGATGGGCTTATAATTTCAACTCCTACCGGATCAACTGGCTATTCTTTAAGTTGTGGCGGACCGGTATTAACACCTGAAGTAGCAAGTTTTGTAGTTACGCCAATGGCACCACATAATTTAAATGCACGACCACTTGTAATTACTGACGATACTGAAATTACTCTAAAAGTATCAGGACGAGAAGAACAATTTTTAATTTCTTTAGACTCGCGAATTGCCTCTGTTAATATAGACACCACTGTTTATATTAAAAAAGCCCCTTTTTCGCTATCAATCATTGAATTTAAAGAAGAAACATTTTTAGCCACCATTAGAAAAAAATTACTTTGGGGGGCAGATAAAAGAAATTAAAACTTTCCTATATCATTTTTATTTTTTTAGCGTTTTATTACTGAACAAGATATAACAAAAAAATCCCATAAAATAGGGTTAAGTAGTCAATATTGTTATATTTGCAAACTATTTGAAAAAATGAAACGTATTTTTATTTACATAAGCTTGATTTTCTGCACCTTAAACACCTTTGCTCAAATTCATGAAATAGGCGTTTTTGCTGGTGGAATTAATTATATTGGAGATGTAGGCCCTACTGATTATGTTGCTCCAAATGAGCCTGCTTTTGGAATTGTATATAAATGGAATAGAAGTCCACGGCATGCTTGGCGGTTTTCTTATTATCAAGGAAATTTAAGAGCAAATGATGTTGATAGTGAGGTGCCAAGCAGAAAATTAAGAGAAAATACTTTTGAAAATAAGGTGAAAGAGTTTTCTCTAGGGTTAGAATTCAATTTTATGGATTTTGATTTACACGATAACAAAAAGAAAATAACTCCTTATGTTTTAAGTGGATTGAATTATTTCATATATGATGAAATTTTTATTGCAGGTAAAGAAAGTTATTTAGATTATCAAAGTAGTGCCTTTGCATTACCAATGGTTATAGGTGTTAAAGCTAGATTTTTCAGTAATTTTGTTATTGGAGCCGAAGTAGGCGCAAGATATACTTTTACAGATAATTTAGACGGTAGTAATCCAAATAATAATAATTTTGACAACCTTCGTTTTGGAAATTTAAATAGTAATGATTGGTATGTGTTTTCTGGGTTAACACTTACGTATACATTTGGACAAAATCCTTGCTTTTGCGCAGAATAATATGGAAAAAGTACAAGAAATAAATACAGCAATCCTGCCAAATCACGTAGCCATCATTATGGATGGAAATGGAAGATGGGCAAAACAAAAAGGGTTACTTCGTGCAATAGGTCATGAAAATGGCACTAAATCAGTGCGCGTTACTGTTGAAAGTTGTGCCAAATTAGGAATCAAAAATTTAACGCTCTATGCCTTTTCAACTGAGAATTGGAACCGACCAAAAATAGAAGTTGAAACCTTAATGAACTTATTAATTTCATCCTTAAAGAAAGAAATCAAAACATTACAATCAAATAATATAAAATTAAACGCCATCGGGAATTTAACAAATTTACCTGCTGGTGTTCAAAAAGAATTAGAAGAAGTAATTCAAAAAACAGCTGAAAACACTAGAATGACGCTTACTTTAGCACTTAGTTATGGGGCTAGAGAAGAGCTTATTCAAGCTGTTAAAAAAATTAGCAATAAAGTTAAAAATAATATAATTTCTGAAGAGGCTATTGACGAATCAATTATTAATCAGCATCTTTACACACACAATTTACCCGATGTAGATTTGGTAATACGAACAAGCGGCGAACATAGAATAAGTAATTTCCTATTATGGCAAATTGCATATGCCGAGTTTTATTTTACCGATGTGCTTTGGCCCGATTTTTCAGAAGACCATTTATATGAAGCAATTATTAGTTATCAAAATAGAGAACGCCGATTTGGAAAAACAAGCGAACAAATTATACCCGAAAAAAATGTTTAAAAAAGGATTACAATTACTTTCAATTTTTATTTTATTAAATAGCAGCTCCCTTTTTGCTCAAGAAACTAAACTTGAAAACGGAAAAGAATATATATTAGCTAAAATTGATATCACCGGAAAAATTAGCTACAACGCACAAACAGTAACTACTTTTACAGGATTAGAAAAAGGTCAGTCTTTAATGGTTCCAGGAGAAGACATTAGTGCCGCTATAAAAAAATTATGGAAATTAGGATTATTTTCGGATGTTAACTTTTATGTGAATAAAATTGAAGGCGACAGCATCTTTTTAGAATTGAACATTAATGAACTTCCTAAACTTGGTGATGTAAAAATTCAAAGCGTAAAAAAAGGTAAAGTCGAAGAAATAATAAAAGAAACTGATCTTAAAAAAGGCAAAATTGTAAACGAAAACTTACTTACAACTACCAAAAACTATATTGAAAATAAATACAAAAAAGATGGATACTACAACTCAAAAGTAGTAATTAATACGGTACAGGATTCTGCTTTTTCAGATGTTAAAATGGTTGTCAATATTGATAAAGGCGAAAAGGTCAAAGTAAAAATAATTGATTTTGATGGAAATTCAAAAATGAGTGATGCTTCACTTAAAAAGACATTTAAAAACACCAAACAACGCAATCCTATTCGTATTTTCAAAAAATCTAAATATATAAAAGAAAAATATAAAGAAGATTTAGTTGCCGTAATTGACAAATATAAAGAAAAAGGATACCGAGATGCTAGAATTATATCTGACTCTGTTGCATATGACAAAGCTACAAATACGATTGGTATTAAAGTAAAATTAGAAGAAGGACAAAAATATTATTTCGGAGATATTCGATATTTAGGAAACACCATTTATACTGATCGCCAATTAAATTCATTATTAGGTATAAGAAAAGGAGATGTTTACAATGGAACAATTCTACAAAAAAGAATTGCTGACCAATCTAAGCCAGACGGTGAAGATATAACCAATCTTTATCAAAATAACGGTTATTTATTTTCAAACATTAACCCGGTTGAAGTAAGAACGGTAAACGACACTATTGATTTTGAAATCAGAATTACAGAAGGCCCAATTGCCTACTTTAATAAAATTACGGTTGTTGGAAATGACAAAACAAATGATCATGTGATTTACAGAGAATTAAGAACAAAACCTGGACAAAAATATAGTAAGGAAGATTTGATTCGTTCTATTCGAGAAATCGGACAATTAGGTTTCTTTGATCCTGAAGCAATTAAACCCGATTTTAAAAATGTAGATCCACAAGCTGGAACGGTTGATATTGAATATAATGTAGTTGAAAAAGGTGCCAGTCAAATAGAACTTCAAGGAGGTTATGGTGGCGGCGGTTTTATTGGTACGCTAGGTTTATCTTTTAATAATTTCTCGGCACGAAATATGTTTAAAAAATCGGCATATAAACCTTTACCAATGGGTGACGGACAAAAAATGTCGTTGCGTTTACAAGGAAGTTCGTTTTTTCAAACGTATAGTTTATCCTTTTCAGAACCATGGTTTGGAGGTAAAAAACCTATAAGCTTTTCAACTTCATTATCTTACAGTAAACAATTTTTAATGGATTTTAGAACTAGAGATGTCAACCGCAGCCAAAGTTTTAATATCACATCGTTATCGGTTGGAATTGCAAAACGTTTGACAGTTCCTGACGATTACTTTGTATTGTCGCAGGCCGTATCTTTACAATATTATGATTTAAATAATTACAATACTGGGTTATTTACTTTTGGAGATGGAGCATCTAGAAATTTAGCATATACAATTGGACTGACTAGAAATAGTAAAGCTGTTAATCCAATATATCCAACACAAGGTTCAGAGTTTAGTATTTCAGGAAAATTTACATTACCATATTCATTATTTAATGGTATTGATTATAAAAATTTGGGAAATTTAGCTGAATACAAAAAAAGAGCCACTGCTGATGGTTTTGCACCCGATGGAAGTAACTACCCAGCAGGATCTTATTTGAACAGCGAAGGCTACCCTGTTGCAGACCCAGCTGATGCAGTCGCAGATCCAGCAAAAGTAGATCAGAAAAAATACAACTGGTTAGAATATTATAAAATTAAATTCAAGGCAGATTGGTACACTCGATTATATGATAAATTAGTGCTTCGTTCATTAGGAGAATTTGGATATATGGGAGCATATAATAATGATAGAGGTTTAGTTCCGTTTGAACGTTTTTTCCTTGGAGGAGATGGATTAGCTAATTTTGCTCTTGATGGAAGAGAGGTTATCCAATTGAGAGGTTATCCAAATAACTCTTTATCGTCACAAGATGGTGGTACTGTATACAATAAATTCTCTTTTGAATTACGTTACCCAATTACCTTAAATCAATCGGCATCTATATATGCCTTGAGTTTTTTGGAGGCGGGTGCTGCATTTGATAAATTTAAAGAGTACAATCCATTTAAATTACAACGATCTGCAGGTCTTGGAATACGTGTTTTTATGCCTGCATTTGGATTGTTAGGAATTGATTTTGCACATGGGTTTGATGCTATTCCAGGGCAAACCATAAAAAGTGGTTGGCAAACGCACTTTATCATTGGACAACAATTTTAAAGATAGTTAATAGTTTTTTATTATTTTCGTAAAAATATTTTGATATTTGTTACGTTAGTAAAGTATCAAGTCAATAGCTTAATGCTTTATATTTTAAAAACAACAATATATTTATGAAAAAAATATTTTTATTCTTTGCTTTCATATCAATTATAGCGCAAGCACAAACTGCTAAGGGCGTTAAAATTGGTTATATAGATATGGAATATATATTAGAGAAAGTGCCCGACTATGCAGATGCTCTAAATCAATTGGAACAAAAAGCGCAAAACTGGAAACAAGAAATTGAAACCAAAAGAACGGCGCTTACCACATTAAAAGAAAGTCTCAAGACGGAACGAGTTTTGTTAACTAAAGAGCTAATTGAAGAACGCGAAGAAGAAATTGCCTATTTCGAAAAAGAAATGTTAGATTATCAAGAAAAAAGATTTGGACCAAAAGGTGATTTAATAATTCAAAAATCAGTTCTAGTAAAACCCATACAAGATCAAATATTTACAATAGTGCAAGATGTTGCCGAGCAAAGAAAATATGACTTTGTATTTGACAGATCTTCTGATTTAACGATGTTGTTTGCAGATAAAAAACACGACATTAGTGACTATGTAGTAAAAAAATTAACCACTTCTCAAAAAAGAGAAGAAATGAGCAAAAAGCAACTAAAAGCGCTTGAAGCAAAGGAAGCACTTGAAGATGCAAAAGCAGCTCAGGAGGCTAATCCTGCATATACTGAACGTCAAAGGATATTAGATGAGAAAAAAGCAGCTCGAGAAAAATTGTTAGAAGACCGTCAAAAAGCAATTGAAGAAAAGAAAGCTGCTGCTGCTGAAAAAAGAAAAAAATTATTGGAAGAACGAGATGCGAAAAAAAATGGCACAGTAATTGAAAAAGATATTAGTAAGACCGATGCAACTTCTGAAAAGACAGATGCAACTTCTGAAAAACCAGAAACTATAGCAACGGAAAAACCTGCGACAGAAAAAAAATTATCGCCCGAAGAAATCAGACAAAAAGCTATTGACGAGCGAAATAAAAAAATTGACGAGCGTAAAAAAGCGCTAGACGAAAAAAAGAAAAAAATGGCAGAAGAAAGAGCTGCAGCTATAAAAGCAAAAGAACAAAAAACAGAAACAGAGAAAAAAGATTAAATAACCTAAATTAAATTTAAAAAAATGAAACAATTAAAATCGTTAGTAATCGTAGTAATCCTTTTTATTGGGACACAAGTATCAGCGCAAACAAAAGTGGCTCATATTGATGTTCAAGCTTTAATGACTTCGATGCCTGAAATGAAAACAGCACAAGAGCAATTAAAGAAAATTCAAGAAACCTATGACAAAGATTATAAAAACATGGTTACTGAATACCAAACTAAATTGCAAAAATATGAGCAAGAATCAGCTACTGCAGGTGATGCATTAAACGAAACACGTTCAAAAGAAATGCAAGACATGGGTGCGCGTATCCAACAATTTCAACAAAATGCTCAAAAAGAGTTAGGACAGAAAGAAGTTGATTTACTAAAGCCAATCATGGAAAAAGCGCAAAATGCAGTTAAAAAAGTAGCTAAAGCAAAAGCAATAACTTATGTTTTAGATGCAACAACTGGTAGTGGCGTAATTGTAGCTGATGGTGAAGATTTATTAGTAGCTGTAAAAAAAGAATTAGGTTTCTAATTTAGCATACATTTTATAAAAACTGCTCTTTCATAAACTGATTGAGCAGTTTTTTTATATTTTTGTTTCAATGAAAAAAAACAATCCAATAGGTTTATTTGATTCGGGTATAGGCGGGACTTCTATTTGGAAAGAAGTACATGCACTACTACCCAATGAAAACACTATTTACCTTGCCGACAGCAAGAATGCTCCTTATGGATTGAAAACAAAAGATGAAATTATTCATTTAAGCTGTAAGAATACAGAATTACTACTCGAAGAAAATTGCAAAATTATTGTTGTCGCTTGCAATACCGCAACAACTAATGCTATAAAAGAATTGAGAGCAAAATATGATGTGCCATTTATTGGTATTGAACCAGCAATAAAACCAGCTGCTATTCAAAGTAAAACACAAACCATAGGAATTTTAGCAACAAAAGGAACGCTTTCTAGCGCACTCTTTTATGAAAATGTTGCGAAACATCCCAATGTTACAATTATTGAACAAATTGGTCATGGGCTTGTGCAATTGATTGAAAATGGAGATTTAGACTCTCCTGAAATGAAAGAACTGTTAGAAAGCTATTTACTTCCGATGGTGGAAAAAAACATAGATTATTTAGTTCTAGGATGTAGCCATTACCCGTATTTGATTCCGCAAATCAAAAAAATTATTCCACCTTCCATTGAAATAATTGATTCGGGTGAAGCAGTGGCTAAACAAACTAAAAAAATATTGGAAGAACTACAACTAATTAATCCTTCAAAAGGTAATTCTACCCAAGTATTTTATACAAATAGCAATCCTGAAGTTTTAAAAAAAATAGTGAAGCCGCAAGAAAGTGTTTTTTATAAAGATTTCTAGTATTATTCTTCCGTTTTAAACCAACCCGAATACATCACATAATTGTTTGAAATACGTTCGATTTCGCCAGCAAAATCGCTTTGGTCGATATCCTTAACTTTCTTTGCTGGAACTCCTGCATAAACACTGCCCGATTCTACAACTGTATTTTGAGTAATCACAGAACCAGCAGCTACTATTGAATTACTTTCGATAACACAATTATCCATTACAATAGCTCCCATACCAATTAAAACATTGTCTTTGATAGTGCAACCATGTACAATAGCATTGTGACCAATAGAAACATTATTTCCAATAATTGTGGGATGCTTTTCATAAGTACAATGAATGATCGCTCCATCTTGAATATTGACCTTATTTCCAATTACAATTGAATTTACATCACCACGAATAACAGCATTAAACCAAACACTGCAATTAGTTCCTAAAACAACATCGCCTACAATTGTAGCATTTTCTGAAACATAACAATCGTTAGGAATTTGAGGAAACTTTCCATTTACTTCTTTAATTAACATAGCTATTCGTTTAAAAAAAATGTCCCGATAAATCGGGACAAAAATATTTAATTGTTTTATTAGTTCACCGCAGGACACTTACAATCATACTCTTTATCTCTACAGAAAATATTCATTCCTAACGTAATTTGGTGAAAACCTGGGTTATCAAATTTCACATCTCCCATCACATGAGAATAGGTGTATGAAAACATATACTTGTCATAATTAAGGCCAACAATTGGCGTTACCCATTGTAATTTTTGCTCCTGAATACCACTTCCACTAACATATTGAGCGCCATCAAAACTTCTTCGGTATGAAAGTCCACCCCAAAGTTTACCAAATTCAAGCTCTTTATAGACTTTCAAGTTTAAATCAATTGCTTTTTCTTTTGTTTGAGAAGTAAATTGTAACATCAAAGAAGGTTCAAATAACAAATCACTTTCATCTCCAAAAACTGCCCCAGCACTCCATAAATATTTACTCAAATTATCCGACTCAAATCCTTCAGAATAAAGTTCTCTTCGTTGATTTGCTAAAAAATTCTTAATCGTAAAGTGAGTGAAAAAATCAATGTAATGATACGAAACACCTAAATCAACATTAAAATAAGCGTCTTTTTGAATAACACCCGGAACAATAACAGGGTCAAAACCTGTAAAATCAGTTCCATCTAAAGTACTTTGAATAAAAGCAGCACTTAATCCAAAAGACAATTGATTTAAATCGATAGTACTTCTTGAAAATCTAAGATGATGCGCATAAGTCAATTTTCCTCCTCTTTGAGAATGGTAACCGTTTTTATCGTTGAAGAATATCATTCCTATACCAGAAGTCCCGTCTTCGTCTAATGAGGTATTAAAACTAAACGTTTGCAATGCAGGAGCATCTTCTTGTCCAAACCATTGTTGACGACCTGTAAGACGTATTTTGCCACAATTTGAAGCACCCGCCATAGAAGGATGAATTAAATAATAATTATCTGATAAATAATCAGAATAAACGGCAATACCTTCCTGTGCATTAGTAAGTTGCATTACTAAAAATACTAAAACAAAATAACTCTTTTTAAAATTCATCGTAGGTAAATAATTTTATGAAAATAAGACTTAATTTTAATTTATTCAATAGTTAAAAATCAAATATAGCAGAGCAATACTATTGATTTTATAGCTTAATGGTCAAAGATATAAATTTTGTGTTTTAATTGCATCTTTATTTTAAAATATTCTTATTAATTTATAGAAAAAAATGCATATTCTGGTTTTTTATAAAATTTATGCCTTTATGAAACTGATATCCAGAAAGTTACACTAAAATATTCTACTTTAAATTTAAAAATCGTATTAAAATATAGGCCAAAATTCATCAAATCAATAATTTAACTTTTAGTAATAGTTAATTTTATTGTAAAAAAATAAAAATAATCGATGAACGTCTATTTGTTCTTATCTTTGCAAAAAGAAAACTAAAATGCAAATTACAAGTATAAAACCAACAAACAATCCTGCTATTTTAAAATTTGAATTTGACGAATTTATCGTTCGAACCGAAAATTTTGAATTCAAAAATATCGATGAAACGCAACAATCTCCTTTAGCAAAACAATTGTTTTTTTTACCTTTTGTTAAAACGGTATATATTTCGGGAAATTTTATAGCAATTGAAAAATTTTCTATTGTGGAATGGGAAGTTGTTCAAAACGATGTAGCCGAACAAATCGAAGATTTTATTAAAAACGGCGGCGATATTTTAAAAATTGAAGAAAATAAACCCAAGAAAATGCCAATAACTGTATATGCTGAAACCACTCCAAATCCAGCGGTATTAAAATTTGCTTGCAATAAGTTGCTGACAAAAACACCGGTGGAATTCAAAAATATTGACGAAACAGCAGCGTCACCATTAGCAAAAGAACTTTTTAAATTTCCATTTGTTAAAGAAGTTTTTATTGATGAAAATTATGTGTCTATCACAAAATTTGCTGTTACAGAATGGGATGAAATTACGTTAGAATTAAGAACTTTTATTGAAGGTTTTATTGAAAATGGCGGTACAATAATAGATGAATCAGCAATTGTAACAACTGAAAATCACCAAAAACAACAAGAAAGTTATTTTGAAAATTTAGACGTTACATCGCAACAAATCATTAATATCATTGAAGAATATGTAAAGCCTGCTGTTCAAAGTGATGGTGGAAACATTGTTTTTGATTCTTTTGATCCCACCGAAAAAAGAGTGAAAGTAATCTTACAAGGTGCCTGCAGTGGTTGCCCCTCTTCTACTTTTACATTGAAAAACGGAATTGAAAACATGCTAAAAGATATGTTAAAAGACCAAGACATTAAAGTTGAAGCTATTAATGGTTAATAAGATTTAAAAATATTTTATCTTTAAGCGTTCTATAAATGAACGCTTTTTTTATGAATGAATTACATTTAGAATCTAGTCCGTATTTATTACAGCATTCAACTAATCCTATTTTTTGGAAAGCATGGAATGAAAATACGTTGGCAACAGCCCTAAAAGAAAACAAACTCATTGTGGTCAGTATTGGCTATGCCGCTTGTCATTGGTGTCACGTTATGGAGCATGAATGTTTTGAAGATGAAGATGTCGCTCAGCTTATGAATGCAGCGTTTATTTCAATTAAAGTAGACAAAGAAGAACGTCCTGATGTCGACGCAATTTATATGAAAGCCTTACAAATGATGACAGGTCAAGGCGGATGGCCTTTAAATGTTGTGTGTATACCCGACGGAAGACCCGTTTGGGGAGCAACCTACGTGAATAAGGAAAATTGGATCAATACCTTGGCACAACTTTCAAAAATATATCAAGAAAACCCTGAAAAAGTAATTGAATATGCCGAAAAACTCCATGAAGGTTTAATGAGTTTAGGAATTGTTGCACACAACACACATTTGGACGAATTCCTATTTGAGAATATTCATGTTTTAGTTGAAAAATGGCAAAAAAGTTTCGATCTAGAATTTGGTGGCTATACCAGGGCTCCAAAATTCATGATGCCAAGCAACTTAGATTTTCTAAAGTGTTATGGTTATACTTTTAAAAATGATGGCGTTATCAATCATGTAGATTTAACGTTGACAAAAATGGCTTATGGTGGATTATTTGATACGATTGGCGGAGGTTTTTCACGCTATTCGGTAGATATGAAATGGCATGTTCCTCATTTTGAAAAAATGTTATATGATAATGCCCAATTAATTTCTGTATATGCAGATGCTTACAAACGAAGTCATAATCCATTATATAAAGAAGTTATTGAAAAAACAATTGCCTTCATAAAAGAGGAACTAACCGATAATCATGGCGGTTTTTATGCGTCACTAGATGCTGATAGCTTAGACAAAAACAATCATTTAGAAGAAGGAGCATTTTATGTGTGGACCAAAACTGAATTAGAATCAATTTTAAAAGAGGATTTTAATTTATTTGCCGAAGTTTTCAATATAAATTCCTTTGGCTTCTGGGAACACGACAATTATGTGTTGATCCAAAAAGAAAGTAATACTGAAATTGCCCAAAAGAATGGAATTTCAGTTGGTATTCTAATTGAAAAAAAGAAAAATTGGGAAAATAAATTACTGGAAATAAGAAACAAAAGACCAAAACCAAGATTAGATGATAAACGCATAACTTCGTGGAATGCGCTAATGCTAAAGGGATATGCAGATGCTTATGCCGCACTAGGCAATACAACTTATTTGGATGCTGCCAAAAAAAATGCATCCTTCTTAATGGAAAATCTTTGGGCAAGCAATGGGCATTTATGGCATTCTTATAATAATGGAACGGCAAAAATTGAAGGTTTTTTAGAAGATTATGTTTTTGTAATTGATGCATTTATTAGATTATACCAAGTTACTTTTGATATGGATTATCTTCAAAACGCAAAACAACTAACCGATTATTGTTTGGAACTATTTTATGATGAACACCAACATTTTTTTGCATTTAACGCCCGAAATTCTTCTCAATTAATTGCACCTCATTTTGAAGTTGAAGATAATGTTATTCCGGCTGCAAACTCAGTAATGGCAACTAATTTACACGTTTTAAGTGTTTTATTTCACAATAGCTATTATGAAAAATTAGTCAATCAAATGTTGCATCATATTACTGTAAAAATCGACTATGCTTCGGCTTATTCAAATTGGATGAAATTATGGATGTCTAAAAACATTGGAAAAGAACTGGCAATTTGTGGTGAAAATGCTGTAAAGGAAT
>CAMDQL010000038.1 GCA_945905915.1 Flavobacterium psychrophilum | reverse complement strand
AAACATTATTAGCAAAAGCCGTTGCAGGTGAAGCAACAGTACCTTTCTTTTCATTATCTGGTTCAGATTTTGTTGAAATGTTTGTAGGTGTTGGAGCATCTCGTGTTAGAGATTTATTCAAACAAGCAAAAGAAAAATCACCTGCTATTATCTTTATTGACGAGATTGATGCTGTAGGAAGAGCACGTGGAAAAAACAATATGACAGGTGCAAATGATGAAAGAGAAAATACACTAAATCAATTACTTACAGAAATGGATGGTTTTGGAACCAATTCAAATGTAATTGTATTAGCAGCTACTAATCGTGCCGATGTTTTAGACAAAGCGTTATTGCGTGCTGGGCGTTTTGATCGACAAATTTATGTAGACTTACCAGACATTAGAGAGCGTGCAGCAATTTTTGAAGTGCATTTAAAACCTTTGAAAAAATCGGAGGAATTAGATACCGAATTTTTAGCCAAACAAACCCCAGGATTTTCTGGAGCTGATATTGCAAATGTTTGTAACGAAGCAGCTTTAATTGCGGCGCGTAAAGACAAAAAAGCAGTAGATAAACAAGATTTCTTAGATGCTGTTGATCGAATCGTTGGTGGATTAGAAAAGAAAAACAAAATTGTTACTCCCGATGAAAAAAGAGCAATTGCGATACATGAAGCGGGTCACGCAACGGTTAGTTGGATGTTAGAACATGCAGCGCCGTTAGTAAAAGTTACAATTGTACCTCGTGGTCAAAGTTTAGGTGCGGCATGGTATTTACCTGAAGAGCGATTAATTGTGCGTCCTGATCAAATGTTAGATGAAATGTGTGCGACAATGGGCGGAAGAGCTGCTGAACGAGTTATTTTTGATAAAATATCTACAGGAGCATTAAGCGATTTAGAAAAAGTTACACGTCAAGCAAGAGCAATGGTCACTATTTATGGTTTGAATGAAAAATTAGGCAACATCACTTATTATGATTCGTCAGGTCAATCTGATTATAATTTTTCAAAACCATATTCAGAAGATACTGCTCGAGTAATTGATACCGAAATTTCAAAATTAATTGAAGAGCAATACCAAAGAGCTATATCTATTTTAGAAACGAATAAAGAGAAGCTAACACAACTTGCCGATATTTTAATAGAGAAAGAAGTAATCTTCAAAGATGATTTAGAAACTATATTTGGTAAAAGACCTTTCGATAAGGAAATAACAATTCCTAAAGCTGAAGACTTATCAACAAATTAAAATTAAAAAAAACTTAATTCCTGTTAAAAAGAATTAAGTTTTTTTTTATCTTTGAATTTTACTGACTAAAATACTCGATAAAGATAAATGAGTCTATTTAAAAAATTTTTTAAAACTTCTAGCGAGGAAACTGATTCTAAAGAAAAATTAGATGACAAAAGCCCCTATGCTCCAGATGCTAATTTACCGATAGACGAACAATTTACTTTCAATTTTAAAGCAAATGGAGGTAAGTTTATCTATTGTGAAAACTTATCGGAAATTTCTGAAAATTTTGAAAATATTTTAGCCGAAAATGATTGGTTTGAATCTGAAGCGCAATGCTTTGACTCCAGACTATTTTATCTTTTAGATGAAAATAAATTAAATTATACCGATACTAAAAACCCTAAATTTTTCTTTTCTTTCTGTGAAAATTTAATTGCTGATGAAGGTTCAATACTCTTTTCTTCTTCTCAATTAAAACAATTTAAACCTAACGAATTGCCTACCAACATGATTGTTTTTGCTACAACTAGTCAAATGGTGATTTCTAAAGGTGATGGATTGAGAGTTATTAAAAACAAACACGAAAAAGATTATCCTACAAACATAACTACTATAAAATACTTTGAAGAAGAAAAGGAGCAAGACTTTTTGCATTATGGAAGTTGCCATAAAAACCTATACCTACTTCTTTTAGAAGATTTATAAATATGAACGAAACGCTGAAAAGAGCATTATCTGGAGCCGTTTATGTTGTTTTATTGTTAGGCTGCATTTCTTATTCTAAAGAAAGTCTAGCAATACTTTTTGGAATATTCTTGCTCATTGGTGTTTACGAATTTTGTAAAATTGCCCAACTTAATTATTACTTTTCTATTTCTTTTGCTGCGGGATCTTACTATTTTCTTTGGAATAAAAGTCAAGAAATTAACTTAAAAACAGTTCTAGTTAGTATTGCTATAATCATATCAATAAAATTATTATTTTACTTGTTTTCATTACAAAAAACTACTTTTAAGATTGGTACCCGATACCTGTTATTAATTGGTTATATTATCATTCCTTTTATCATCACAAACTATGTTGCTTTAGGAAAAAATGGCTATAACCCTAAAATTTTAATTTCGATTTTCATTTTAATTTGGGCTAACGATACTTTTGCTTATCTTGTAGGGAAAAGCCTAGGACGTAACAAACTTTTTCCAAGTGTTTCTCCTAAAAAAACAATTGAAGGTTTCATCGGCGGGCTTGTTTTTACGATTATAAGTAGTATCTTATTGTCTAAATTTTATATCGAATCAAAGATTTTATATATTTGGATTGTAATTGCTATTATTGTAAGTATTTTTAGCACTTTAGGCGATTTAATTCAATCTAAATTTAAACGTGTTGCGGGTGTAAAAGACAGCGGAAAAATAATGCCCGGACATGGGGGTGTTCTAGATCGATTAGATAGTATTATATTTGTCATTCCATTTATTAATTTATTTTATTTAATTTTATATTATGTTTCATAAAGAAGGCTCAAAAATCATTTTCATATCCTTACTAATTTCAGTTGGACTAATATTCTTGGCAGATGCATTTTTCAAAGATTCGGTTTGGTTATTAAAAACAGTTCAAATTATTGTTCTGATTTTCTTATTTTTGATTTTACAATTTTTCAGAAATCCAACACGTGTGGCAGACAATAGTGATAATCATATCCTAGCGCCTGTTGATGGTAAAGTGGTTGTTATTGAAGAAGTATATGAACCAGAGTATTTCAAAGATAAACGCTTGATGGTTTCTATTTTTATGTCGCCAATTAATGTTCACGTTACTCGTTATGCACTAAATGGTGTGGTAAAATATAGTAAATACCATCCTGGAAAATATTTAGTTGCTTGGCATCCAAAAGCAAGTGAAGAAAACGAAAGAACAACTGTCGTGATTAATAATAATGTATATGGTGAAGTAATGTACCGTCAAATTGCAGGAGCATTAGCCCGTCGTATTGTAAATTATGCCAAAGAAGGTATGCGCGTTGTACAAGGAAAAGATGCCGGATTTATTAAATTTGGTTCAAGAGTAGATTTATATTTACCATTAGGAACAGAAGTTATTGTAAAAATTGGCGATAAAGCCATCGGAAATAAAACTGTTATTTGTAAAACTGTATAATTTTAATGAGTACAAAGGACTTAAATACATTATTTGACGAAGCATTCGCAAACGCACAACTTGTGCCGCAAGAATCAGTGCCGCAAGATATGCAACTCGTTTTGTATGGCTTATATAAACAAGCAACTTCTGAACGTACTAATCAATCACATTATCAAAATCCACAAGATTTAATTAATGCTTTTAAATTGAATGCTTGGATGCAGGTTAAACATTTAACAGTAGATGAAGCAAAAGAAAAATACATCGAAATAATCAATTCCTTACTTAAAGAGCGTAATTTATAACTTATGAAAAAAGTAATTATATTTTGTGTCTTCGTAATGCTATATAGTTGCAGAGGAGGAAATGATTTAGAAGAAGTTCAAATTCCTGATCCTGAAGTAGAAACTACACAATTAGCTTATGGAAACCCTGGAGATGTAAAAGTGAACGAAGGCGGTACTTTTAAAATGAAAGGACTAAAATATGCCTACGATGCATTAGAACCTCACATTGATGGTCGTACCATGCAAATCCATTATGCGAAACATCATTTGAACTATGCCAATAAACTAAACAAAGAAATAGACACAACCGATTTAGCCACTAAATCAATTGAAGAAATATTAACTAAATTAAATCCAAATAATAAAGCTCTTCGAAATAACGCTGGTGGCTACTATAATCATAATTTATTTTTTGAAATTTTAGGACCAAAAGCCGGCGGAACACCTACTGGCGAACTTGCTACAGCTATTGATAGCGAACTGGGTTCATTTGATGATTTACAATCTCAATTAATTGATGCAGGTAACAATTTATTTGGAAGTGGCTGGGTATGGCTTGTGGTAACAAATGAAGGGAAATTAGCCGTTACAAGCACTACTAATCAAGATAATCCATTAATGCCAAATGCCGAAGTAAGAGGAACTCCTATTCTAGCAATAGACGTTTGGGAACACGCCTACTATTTAAAACATCAGAACAAACGAAACGATTATCTCACTGCACTATTTAATGTAATTGATTGGAAAGTCGTTAACGATAAGTATGAATCAGCATTAAATCGTTTATAATTAAAAATCCCGCTAAAGCGGGATTTTTAATATCTTTTAAATACTAGATTTATTTTTCAAACTCTTTTAATGTGTTAATAATAATAGCAACACAATCTCTAAGTTGAGTTTCTGTCATTACCAATGGTGGTGCAAAACGTATGATATTACCATGTGTGGGTTTAGCTAATAATCCGTTTTCTGCCAAACGCAGACAAATATTCCATGCAGTGTCGCTTTCTTCCGTATCATTAATTACTATAGCATTTAACAACCCTTTTCCTCTTACTAAAGTTGCTATATTTGATGTTTCAATAAACATTGCTAATTCTTCTCGAAAAATATTACCCAATTTTCTAGCATTTTGAGCTAAATGTTCATCAGCTACAACCTCTAAAGCAGCCATTGCAACAGCTGCCGCCACTGGATTTCCTCCAAAGGTAGAACCGTGTTGTCCTGGTTTTATGACATTCATTATAGCATCGTTTGCCAAAACTGCCGAAACTGGATAAGCACCGCCAGACAATGCTTTTCCTAAAATTAAAATATCAGGTTGTGTATAGGTTTCTTGTTTTTCACATTTTGATTCGCAAGTACAATTTCCACAAACAGCTAATAAAGATCCCGTTCTAGCAATTCCTGTTTGTACCTCATCAGCAATAAACAATACATTATTCGCTTTACAAATGGCTTTTGCTTTTTGAATAAAATCTGTAGATGGAGTATAAACACCTGCTTCACCTTGAATAGGCTCAACCAAGAAACCTGCTATATTTTTTGATGAGGATATTGCTTTTTCTAGCGCCTCAATATCATCATAAGGAATGCTTATAAAACCAGCAGTGTATGGTCCAAAGTTTTTACGAGCATTTTCATCATTGGAAAAAGAAATAATTGTGGTAGTTCTTCCGTGAAAATTACCATCACAAACGATAATTTGCGCTTCATTTTCATGAATTCCTTTTATCTCATAAGCCCATTTTCTACACAATTTCAAAGCCGTTTCTACCGCTTCGGCACCCGTATTCATTGGCAACACTTTATCAAATCCGAAATAATTAGTTACAAATTCTTCATAAATCCCTAACTTATCATTATAAAAGGCTCTAGAAGTAAGCGTTAAAGTTTGTGCTTGTTGCACCATTGCATCAACAATTTTAGGATGACAATGCCCCTGATTTACAGCAGAATAAGCCGATAAAAAATCATAATATTTTTTACCATCTACATCCCAAACGTACACTCCTTCACCTCTACTTAAAACCACTGGTAGTGGATGGTAATTGTGCGCTCCGTATTTTTCTTCTAATGCTATTGCTTCAGCAGCTCTTGATTGGTTTAAAACTGACATGTTTTAATTCGTTTTTGATTGTAACCTAGTAATTCCTTCTTTAGGGCGAGAAATCAACCATTAAGCAAAAGTAGTAATTTTTGTTGGAAGATGGATGCTGGATGCTGGAAGAAAAAACTCCAAACTTCCTGCTCCAAGCTCCCAACTCGCTATTCAAACATTTCCAACAACGTAGTAACCGTATTCCAATTACGAATCGTAGCTACAACGTTTAACTTCTTCTCGATATATTTTTGGTCTAACCTGGTTTTTCCGGCACCAACAGCATATTTAATATAAATTCTACTTTGATCTATCGCTGCTTCATCGGGTTTGAATTGACTTATTTTTAAATCATTTAAGGCACCATTTGATAATTCTTTCGAAATAAAAGCAACATACAACTTCTTAGTATCGCACTCCTTTTCTTTGAGATAGGGATTGATTTTTAAACAAGCTTCCAAATCTTCTTTACTGATTACAACAACGGGAACTTCAAGTCCTAATTCTTTAAAAATTTCTTGTTTAATTTTAAAACCAACACTCGCACCGTGCATTTCATCTGAATCTACAAAAACATTACCCGATTGAATATAGGTTTGTACATTTTGAAATCCTGCCTTTTCTAAAAGGGTTTTCAACACCTCCATCTTTATCATGTTGTGTCCAGAAACATTAATTCCGCGTAATAAGGCTAAGTGGGTTTTCATATACATTTGAAATTTGGCATAAATGTAAAAAATTGTATGAAATAACACCCAACAATTCTTATTTTTGCTTCATGGTAAAAAAGAGAACCGAAAAAATCGTATTCGAAAACGTAAAAATCCTTGATGCAGGTGCAAAAGGTGTTTCAGTTGCAAAAGCGCCTGATGGCAAAGTAATATTTCTTCCAAATGTAGTACCCGGTGATGTGGTAGATGTACAAACCATGAAGAAAAGAAAAGCCTATTATGAAGGTAAAGCAATTAAAATTCATGAATTTTCTGAACATAGAATAGCGCCTGTTTGTGATCATTTTGGAGCTTGTGGTGGTTGCAAATGGCAAAATATGAACTACAGTCAGCAATTATTCTATAAAAATCAGGAAGTATTTAATAATTTGAAACGTATTGGTAAAATTGAATTGCCTGAATTTGAACCCATTTTAGGTTCGGAAAAACAATTTTTTTATCGAAATAAAATGGAATTTGGGTTTTCAAACGCCCGATGGATGACCGATGCTGAAATTCAATCGGGAACCGAATTTGAGAATAAAAACGCCTTAGGATTTCATATTCCAAGAATGTGGGATAAGATTTTAGATATTGAGAAATGTCATTTACAAGAAGATCCATCGAATGAAATTCGTAATGAAATCAAACGCTTCGCCAATGAAAACAATTTGACGTTCTTTAATGCCAGAGCGGTAGAAGGTTTGTTACGAACGTTGATGATTCGAACCGCTTCCACCGGAGAACTTATGGTTTTGATTCAGTTTTTTGAAAACGATAAAAAAAGTATCGAATTGATGATGAACTTCTTAGCCGAACGTTTTCCCCAAATTACGTCGTTACAATATGTAATCAACCAGAAATTGAACGATACGTTATACGATCAAGATATTATTTTATTTAAAGGGCGCGATTATATTTTGGAAGAAATGGAAGGTTTGCATTTTAGTATTAACGCAAAATCGTTCTATCAAACCAATTCGGATCAAGCCTATGAATTATACAAAATAACTAGAGATTTTGCTGGTTTAACGGGTAATGAAACCGTATATGATTTATATACTGGAACTGGAACTATTGCACAATTCGTATCCAAAAAAGCCAAAAAAGTTATTGGTGTTGAAGCCGTGCCTGAAGCCATATTAGATGCTAAAGCGAATGCGGATCGCAATAACATAACCAATTGTGAGTTTTATGTAGGAGACATGAAAAATGTATTCAATGACGAATTCATCAACATGCACGGTCAACCCGATGTTATCATTACTGATCCGCCAAGAGACGGAATGCATAAAGATGTGGTAGCAATGTTATTAAAAACGGGTGTGCCAAAAATTGTGTATGTAAGTTGTAATTCGGCAACTCAAGCTCGCGACTTAGCGTTAATGGACGAAAAATACAAAGTAGTTCGTGTGCGCCCTGTGGATATGTTTCCGCAAACGCATCATGTAGAAAATGTTGTACTTTTGGAATTAAAAAATTAAAAATTAAAAATTATGAACTATAAACTATTTCTAATTATACTTTTTACTTTCACGTTATCAAGTTGCGAGAAAGATGATATTTGTCCCGAAGGAACATCTGTGACACCACAGTTAATCATTGAGTTTTACAATGCTGCTACCCCTACTGTTTTGAAGAATGTAACCAATCTTGGAATTATAGAACCCGCTGCCCTTGTAGGAATTGCATTTAATGAGGTTTCAAAAATTGAAGTGCCTTTAAAAACAACTACCGATATAACTACCTTACATTTTATACAAAATGGAAGTGACACTGTCACTACTAATGATAATATTGATGTGATTACCTTTAATTACCAAAGAGTTGATAAATATGTATCTCGTGCTTGCGGATTTAAAACGTTGTTTTATTTAAACGTAACCAATCCGGTGGTTTTAACTGCTGATGGAAGTAATTGGATTCAGAATATTGTAGTAACCCAACCTAATATTGAAAACGAAAATGAAGTACATGTTAAAATTTATTTTTAGTCTAGCCTTTGTTGCGGTTTCAACGATTGGAAACGCTCAAATAAAAGACACTACACAATTGGTTTATCCTGAACGTTATGGTTTGCGTGTGGGTGTAGATTTACATCGCTTGTCTAAAAATTTTTATGAGAAAGACTATAAAGGATTAGAAATTGTAGGAGATTATCGTTTGACCCGCCGTTTTTATTTGGCTGGCGAACTAGGAAACGAAGAAAAAACAGTTGATGATGATCGTTTGAACTTTACGACAAAAGGCACCTATTTTAAGGCAGGGTTTGATTACAACTCGTTTGAAAACTGGCTCGACATGGAAAATATGATTTATGTAGGTATGCGCTATGGTATTAGCAGCTTTAGTCATACCGTAAACAGTTACAAAATATATGATCCTACTAATTATTATGGTGAAAATACTGTGATTTCTGGAACAAACTATAATGGCTTAACAGCCAACTGGATTGAGATTATTGGTGGTGTTAAAGCTGAATTGTTTAGTAATTTATATTTAGGCTTTTCCTTGCGTTTAAACTATTTAGTCTCCAACAAAAAACCTGAAGGATTTGAAAACCTATATATTCCAGGATTTAACCGCACTTATGAAGGAAAATTTGGCGCCGGTGTAAATTATACCTTGAGTTATTTCATACCGATATATAAGAAAAATAAACCGGCAAACCGAACACCTTAGTCAAACGTAAAATGAATAAAAAAATAGTTTTTTTCATTATTCTTTTATTAAGTTTTTCAAGCTCAATAAATGCTCAAAATTCTAGGATAAACAACCACAATACTATCGGATGGTATAATTATTTTGGGACATTTAAAGTTTCTCAAAAGTTTGGTATCCACACTGAATATCAGTTTCGTAGAACTGAAACAATTACTGAATGGCAACAGAGTTTATTGCGAGTTGGAGTTAATTACCATCTCAACCCTAGAATACAATTGAGACTTGGTTATGCTTGGATAGAAACATTTCCTTATGGAGAAATTCCTATTAACGGAATGGGGAAAGATTTTACCGAACATCGTTTATTTCAAATGGCAACTATAACCGATAAAGTTTCTATTGTCGATTTGTCCCACCGGTTTATGCTTGAACAACGTTGGGTAGGACGATATTCAAACGCTAATTTGACAACTGAGGATGAATTCCCGTTTTTGAATAGATTAAGATATATGTTTCGTATGCAAATTCCATTGAAAGGCAAAGAAATTAAAGATAAAACAGCTTACTTAGCAATTTATGATGAAGTTTTTATAGGCTTTGGCAAAAATGTTAACGAAAATATTTTTGATCAAAATAGAGTTGTTATATTACTTGGATACAAATTTAGTCCATCAATAAGAATTGAAGGAGGTTATTTAAACCAAATACTTCAACTTGGACGTGAAGTAAACAACAGAAATGTATTTCAACATAACAATGGACTTATTTTAAACGCTTATTTCAATATTGACTTGACAACAAAGAAATAAAAACTGTACCATCAGCTGTTTATAGCTACTCGCTATTTTAGATTATAAAAAAAATCCTGATTTTTCTCAGGATTTTATTACTTCACCTCTTTCACTCCTTTAATAAATAACCACTTCATAAAGATTTTTTCTCCTTCGTTGGTTTTTACAGCTTGAAACTTTGGTGCCAAAAGTAAGGCCACCATAAAACCAGTCATCGGAACCCAAAAACCCTGCAAATGAGTAACATTGTTGACAAGATACAAAGTAGGTAAATAAATTACGACAAACCCCAAGAAGTTGTATAGAAATGCTTTTACTTTTTTACTCATATTTTTTATTGTTGATTTATTTCTGTTTAATTATTGTATAACTTATAAATACTCCCTACTCCCTACTTCCATCTCCATCCTGTACCATATACTTCCCCTTTTTGCTGCCTTCATACATTTCATATTTCACAAAACGGGTTTCTAATTTTGCATTGAAAAGTTTAATTTTTCGGCTCGGCTTTAAGCCCACAAATTTCAACGCTTCTAAATTGGCGGTAATAAACCAAGCATTTGTATTGGGATAACTTTGTTTTAAAGTATCGCCTATTTCTCGGTAAAAACGTTCCATATCAATATCTAACCGCTCTCCATAAGGCGGATTAAACACCATATGCAATGGCCCTTCGGTTGTTTTTTTTGAATCAAAGAAATTATCATTACTCACTTTTACATATTCATCCAAATTAGCATTTTTGATATTATCTTTTGCTTTAGCGGCCGCACTAGGTGCTTTATCATAACCTTGAATAGTATAATGAAACTCGCGAGTTTTTTTTAATAGCGATTCTAGAATATTGTCGAATAATTCAGCATCCCAATCCTTCCATTTTTCAAAACCAAACTCTTTTCGATTAATATTTGCCGGAATATTACAAGCAATCATGGCTGCTTCGGCTAAAATAGTTCCAGAACCACACATAGGGTCTAGGAAATGGCTTTTACCTTCCCAGCCCGATAACAGCAACATTCCTGCAGCTAATACTTCGTTTATTGGTGCAATATTTGTGGCTGTCCGATATCCTCTATGGTGCAACGAAGCACCAGAAGAATCCAAGGAAACCGTTACCGTATCTCGATCAATGTGTACATGAATTTGTAAATCGGGAAAGTCTTTATCAATACTTGGACGCTTTCCGTCAATATCTCTAAATTGGTCTACAATGGCATCTTTAGACTTTAAAGCCACGAATTGACTGTGATTGAAATTTTCAGAATGCAACGTGGTTTCAACTAAAAATGAATGTTGAGCACTCAAATAATCGGTCCAATCAATAGATCGAATTCCGTCATATAACGTCTTTTCATTATGAGCTCTAAACGTCTTGATGGGTTTTAAAATTTTTAAAGCGGTTCGCAAGGCTAAATTAGCTTTGTACATAAATCCTTTATCGCCTTTAAAATGGACAACCCTTGTTCCAATTTCGACTTGTTGCGCACCAAGAAGTTGAAGTTCTTTAGCTAATATCTCTTCAAAGCCAAAAAAAGTCTTGGCCGTCATTTTAAAATTTTCCATTCTTCAATTTAAAGTTCAAATGCAAAAAATCATAGTGCAATATGAATATTTAAGCCATTCTTCTGCAAAAATACATTAAATTTGCTTCTTTAAAGAAATGAATTAAAAATTAATGTCTGACAAAAGCAACAAACTTTCCACTCTAAATGACCAACAGCCCATAAATTGGTTTGAATCTTGGTTTGACACTCCTTATTATCATATTTTATACAAAGAGCGAAACGAAGAAGAAGCGCAATTGTTAATTGATAATTTAACACAGTATTTAAATCTTCCTGATGATGCAAAAATATTAGATTTGGCTTGTGGAAAAGGACGTCATGCAATTTATTTGAATTCGTTAGATTATGACGTTACTGGTGCCGATTTATCCGAAAATAGCATTGCAGAAGCTTCTAAGTTTGCCAATGAAAAACTACATTTCAAAGTGCACGACATGCGCGAGCCTTTTATTGAAAAATATGATGCGATTTTTAATTTATTTACTAGCTTTGGTTATTTTGAAGACGATGCTGATAATTACAGAACCGTAAAAGCCATTCACAATAGTTTGACCGAAACGGGTTTTGCTGTAATTGATTTCATGAATGTGGATTATGTAATAGAAAATTTGGTTTCCAATGAAGTAAAATCGGTGGATGGAATTGATTTTTACATCAAACGTTATTTAAAAGACGGACACATTTTCAAAGAAATTGATTTTGAAGATAAAGGCAAAAAGTTTCATTTTACCGAAAAAGTACAAGCCCTTCGCTTAGCCGATTTTGAACAAATGATGGAAGCAGCAGGTATTTTCCTATTGGACATTTTTGGCGATTATAAATTACGGAAATATTATAAAAATCAATCGGAACGTTTAATCATGATTTTCAAATAATGCACTATATCATCACCTTCTCAGCAGTTATTATTGGGTTTTTAATTGCTCTGTTTTTGAAACCTCAAAAGAAAACAAATATTAAACTATTGTTGGCGTTCAGTGGCGCTTTTTTACTGTCACTAACGGTTTTACATTTATTACCCGAATTATTTAGCGAAGGACATAATCACCTTCACAATGGCGAAGCTAAACATGCTTCATTACCTGTTGGCGTGTTCATTATGATTGGAATTTTGTTCCAAATCTTATTAGAATTTTTCTCCAAAGGAGCCGAACACGGTCATGTTCATGTACATACAGATGAGCATAACGAATTACATCACATTCCTTGGTTGTTGTTTATTAGTTTGTGTATTCATGCTTTACTGGAAGGTTTTCCAATTCATGAGAATCAAAATTTAGCCTACGGAATTGCAGTACATCATTTTCCAATTGCCATTATATTAACCTTGTTTTTTGTGAATGCAAAAATGAACAAATGGACAATTTTTGCCTTTATGTTTGCCTTTGCACTAATGACACCACTAGGAACGTTATTAGCTGAACAAATGCATTTTGCTCAACACTATTCTAAGGAAATTTCGGCAGTTGTAGTTGGGATTTTATTTCATATTTCATCGACCATTATTTTTGAAAGTAACGAAGGACATAAGTTTAATTTGGCTAAAATTACCATGATTGTATTTGGATTTGCCTTAGCTTACCTTATTGAAATGGGACATTCGCATTAATTTACCAAACTATTTTCAACCAAAGCACTATTTGAAATGAACTTTATTAAAACCACCGAACAATCATCAAAATATGAACATTTAGAAAAAATGTCGGTTAGCGAATTGTTGGCTAATATGAATCAGGAAGATAAAACAGTTCCTTTAGCCATTGAAAAAGCATTGCCTCAAATTGAAAAATTAGTGACCGAAGTAGTAAGCAAAATGAAACAAGGCGGTCGATTATTTTATATTGGAGCAGGAACTTCGGGGCGATTAGGCATTGTAGATGCTTCTGAATGTCCGCCAACTTTTGGTGTTCCATTTGATTTGGTTATTGGAATTATTGCAGGTGGCGACACCGCGATTAGAAAAGCAGTTGAATTTGCAGAAGACGACAAAGAACAAGCTTGGAAAGACTTACAAGCCTGGAATATTAATGAAAACGATGTGGTTATTGGAATTGCCGCTTCAGGAACTACACCGTATGTTATTGGCGGATTGGAAAAGTGTAACCAACAAAATATTTGTACCGGAAGTATCAGTTGCAATGCCGAAAGTCCGTTATCAAAAACGGCGCAATTTCCTATTGATGTCGTTGTAGGCCCAGAATTTGTAACCGGTAGTTCGCGCATGAAAGCAGGCACAGCGCAAAAGTTAGTTTTGAACATGATTTCCACTTCAACCATGATTCAGTTAGGTAAAGTAAAAGGCAATAAGATGGTAGATATGCAACTGAGTAACAACAAATTAGTTGACCGAGGAACTCGTATGATTATGGATGAAATTTCAGTTACTTATGAAGAAGCAAACCAACTTTTAGCCACCCACGGAAGTGTTAGAAATGCAGTAGATTTTTATTTAAATTCGAAATAAATGGCAACAAACAAATCTATTCTTGCAAAAGGAATTAAATATTTAGCTGCAGCTTTACCTTTACTTTTTATTGGACCTGTTGTAATAACTAGCGCCTTTAAAAACGAGAAACATCCGTTATATGTTTATGTATTGATATTAGGAATAATCATTGGTTTTGCCGCTATGTTTCTAATCTTTAAAGGCATTACTACTATTTTAAAAAGTTTATTCGATGGTGATAAAAATTAATATTATGAAATCTATTTTTTTAGGATTTTTTTTCTTACTCTTAACTTCATGTTACCAACAAGAGCGAAACTGTGCCTATTTTAAAACGGGTAAATTCACCTCTGAAACTGAAATTGAAGGCAAAAAATACACGAGTACTTTTGAAAGAAATGATTCCATTCAAATCGAAACGTATGAAGGCAAAATAGATACTTTCAAAGTACGTTGGACGAATGATTGCGAATATGTCATTCAAAATATTCATCCCAAAAACAGAGCTGAGAAGAAACCAGTACAAATGAAAATTTTGACAACCAACTCAAAATCATACACTTTTGAATATTCATTTGTTGGTGATGCAAAAAAACAGCGCGGAACTGCAACAAAATTAAATTAATGAACGTATAATAAGTTTCAAAAACATAAACAAATGGAAGTATTTTTAAATCCCGATGCCTGGATAGCACTTTTAACTTTAACTTTTTTAGAGATTATTTTAGGGATTGACAACATCATTTTTATCTCAATCGTAACAGGTAAATTACCCGAAGAAAAACGCAAAAAAGCTACTCAATTAGGTTTGTTTTTAGCAATGTTTATGCGAATTGCCTTGTTGTTTGGAATTACACTATTGATTGCCATGAAAGCGCCTTGGTTTAGCTTTGACTTTGGATGGTTTTCAGCTGATATAACTGGTCAAGCCTTAATATTATTATTAGGTGGTTTATTCTTAATTTATAAAAGCACCAAAGAAATTCATGAAAAAGTAGACCATAAAGGCGAAGAAGAAAAAAGCATGCAATCGAGTGCCGCTAAATCTTTTGGCAGTGTTATACTTCAAATATTATTGATTGATTTAATCTTTTCAGTTGATAGTATTTTAACGGCTGTTGGCATGACAAATGGTGTTCCGGGCGCTTTAGTTATTATGGTCACAGCAGTAGTTATATCTGTAGGAGTTATGATGTTATTTGCTGTTCCTGTTGGAAATTTTGTAAATGCGAATCCTTCTATTCAAATTTTAGGATTAGCCTTTTTAATCCTAATTGGTTTTATGTTAATTACCGAAAGTATGCACCTCTCTCATGCGCAATTAGCAGGTCAATATGTGGGTGCGGTTCCAAAAGGCTATTTGTATTTTGCAATTGCGTTCTCATTAACAGTTGAGTTTATTAATATGAAAATGCGTAAAAAGAAATAATAGTAGGAACGAATGGCTCGGGACATACTGGCGGTCCATTTTCCTGCTATACATTACAATAAAAAAAGGTCACTTCGAGAACCTCAGTGACCCTTTTTTATTTTCATTACTATCAGGGTTAGTTAATATTTGTATTATTTATTTGCTTCAAAACATTAAGACAATCCGGTAATTACTCCGTTATTATCAATATCTATTCGTTCTGCGTTTGGAACTGAAGGCAAACCTGGCATTCGCATAACATCTCCTAAAAGTGGTACTACAAATCCAGCTCCAGAAGAAATTTCAAATTCACGAACGGTAATATCAAAATTCGTTGGTCTACCAATTAACTTTTCATTGTCTGAAAAACTCGCTGGTGTTTTCGCCATACATACCGAGAAATGACTAAAACCTAAATCGTTGATCATTTTTAATTGGGCTTTAGATTTTGGTGAAAACTCTACTGCATTCGCACCATATATTTTTTTAGCTACAGTATTTATCTTATATTCAATACTGTCTGAAGGTTGGTATAAAGGTTTGTAATTTGTCGTTCCTTTTTCAATTTCGGCAATAACTTTTTGCGCCACTTCGGCCGAACCTTTTCCACCATGAATAAAAGCCGTACTTACGATAGCAGTTACTCCTTTAGTGGTACACAATTCTTTTAATTT
>CAMDQL010000037.1 GCA_945905915.1 Flavobacterium psychrophilum | reverse complement strand
TCAAATAAAGAATTGTTAATTGAGGAGAGCACACAATTGGTTCACAAAGAAGTTATAGAAACCATTGAAAAAATTGTTGCTAAAAACTTCAACGCTATTGAAGAAAATTTTCAGATTCGAAGAATGTTTAAAGAAATGTTCAAGTATAGCGAAACTTCTCCAGTATATGAATTAAAAAGACACTATCCAGAAGTATATCAAAAAGTAGTAGGCTATCAAATTGAAATATGTGAAGGTTGTTTTCGAAATAATATTTTAAAAGGAATTTCCGAAGGTTTGTACCGAGAAAATATTGATGTAGAAAATTATGTAAAATTTTATTACACCTTAATATTTAGCATTAGCGAGAATACCGCCTTAGAGAGAGATGCAAACAACTTAGAACACAAAGCATTAGAATATCACACTCGTGCTATGGCAACGTTAGCCGGAATTATAGAATTAGAAAAACAATTACAGATTATAAATAATTAAATTTAAAACAATGAAGATTAAAATAACAGTATTTCTGTTTCTTTTGAGTGCCATTCAAGTTTTTTCGCAAACAGAAACTACAAGTTTTACGCTGAAACAAGCTATTGAACAAGCCCAAAAGAACAATTACAGCATAATAAACGCTAACAGAGATTTAGAACTTGCCAAGCAAAAAAAATGGGAAACCACTACAATGGGATTGCCTCAATTAAACGGTTCTGTAAATTATCAAAACACCTTTGAATTTACCAAACAAGGAGCCGCAGCAAATGCTTTTAATCCAATGGCAAATCCAAATGATATTGTTTTACTTGCCTTTGGAACAAAACATGTGGCAATTGGTAATTTAACGTTAAGTCAATTAATATTTGATGGTTCGTATTTAGTTGGTTTACAATCGGCAAAAACGTATTTAAAAATTTCTGAAAACGCTAAAGAAAAAACAAATCAAGAAATTAAAGAAATTGTCATTAACTCCTATGGAAATGTACTTTTAGCAGATGAAAGTATCTTAATTATCAATAAAAATAAATCGGTTTTAGAGAAAATCCTATCCGATACAAAAGAAATTTATAAAAACGGGTTAATTGAAGAAGAAACGATTGAACAACTTCAAATTACCTTAAATTCGGTTAATAATGCATTGGAAAATGTAACCAAACAAAGAGTTATTGCCTTAAATATGGTAAAATTATTGCTTGGAATTAATTTAGAGGAACCAATTGTTTTATCAGAAAAACTAAATGATTTAACTCAAAATAATATTGATTTACAACTTTTAATTTCTGAATTTAATGTAAACGAAAATATCGATTATAAAATTGGTAAAAACTTAGAAGAAAGCAAACAACTTTTAGTAAAATTAGAAAAAAGTAAAGGTTTGCCATCGTTAGGCGCACAAGTTAACTTTGGATACAATGCCTTTTCAAATGAATTTTCACTTATGAATGCGTCTCAAAAATGGAGTAATTTTTCAAATGTTGGTGTGGGATTAAATGTGCCGATTTTTAGTAGCGGTGCAAGAAACTCGCGCGTGCAACAAGCAAAAATTGATTTAGAAAAATCAAAAACGCAACTTACAGAAACAGAACAAAAATTAAAATTACAATATCAAAAAGCCAAAAGCGATTACGAATATAGTATTAATCAATACAATAACGCTCAGGCCAATTTAAAATTAGCTGAACGAATTGAAGCCAAACAACAAGTCAAATTCAAAGAAGGTTTGTCTTCAAGTTTTGACTTTGCTGAAGCTCAAAAACAATTATATTCTGCCCAACAAGAAGCATTACAAGCTATGTTGGAAATCATAAATAAAAAAGCAACTTTAGAAAAATTAGTTAACTAAAATAAATGAACTTAGATATGAAAAAAGTAGTACTTATTGCCACCAGTTTATTACTGATAGCTTGTGGAGAAAAATCAACGGATGATTTAATTAAAGATAAAAACATTACCGAATTAAAAAACAGAAAAGCAACCATTCAAGCAGAATTAGAAAAAATTGATGCGGCTTTAGTAAATGGCAATAAAACACCAGAATCGGAAGCATTAGTTTCGGTAGTAATAGTTAAAGACACTGTTTTTAATCACTATTTAGAAATTCAAGGAAATGTAAATACAAAAGAAAATATTTTAGTACAACCGGAATTTAGTGGCACTTTAACTACTTTAAATGTAAAAGCTGGACAACGTGTTGCAAAAGGTCAAATTCTTGGTAAAGTAGATGATGCCGGAATGAGTCAGCAATTAGCCAGTATTGAAAATCAATATGCGTTAGCAAAAACAACTTTTGAAAGACAAAAAAACCTATGGGACAAAAAAATTGGTTCAGAAATTCAGTTTTTACAAGCGCAAGCTCAAATGATTTCAGCTCAAAAATCGGTGGCACAAATGAGAGCTCAAGTAGCAAAAACGGTCATTCGTGCACCTTTTTCAGGAACTATTGATGAGGTTTTCGTTGAAAGAGGACAAGTAGTTGCTCCTAGCCCACAAGGATTAATGCGTATTGTAAATTTATCTAATATGTATGTATCTACCACCGTTCCAGAAACGTATATTGGTAAATTGAAACCAGGAACCGAAGTTGATGTATTTTTAACATCATTAGGAAAAACCTATAAAGGTAAAGTGCGTCAAGTTGCTAATTTTATTAATCCAAGCAACAGAAGTTTCGGTATAGAAGTAAGCGTTCCTAATCCAGACAATTTATTACGCCCAAATCAGGTTGCTAAACTAAAAATCATTGATTACACAACAAACAACGCCATCGTAGTTCCTACAAACGTAGTACAAGAAGACGGAGAACATAATAAATTTGTTTTTATTGCAACTAATGTAAATGGAAAATCAGGTGTAGCCAAAAAAGTACTTGTAAAAGTTGGCAAATCTTCTAACAATGTTACTGAAATTTTAAGCGGCTTAGCTGCAAATGATGTAATTATTACCGAAGGTGTAAATAACATCGCTGACGGAATGAAGCTTAATTTCTAAAATATAATTGTTTCAAGTTTAAGGTTTCAAGTTGTTCTCAAAACGCTTAAACCTGAAACTTGAAACCTGAAACTAAAAATATGTCACATAAAAACAAAGAATTCGGAATATCGAGTTGGGCTGTAGACAATCGAGTTACAGTATATATCTTAACATTGCTTATTGTTATTACAGGTGTCATTGCCTATGTAACAATGCCTCGTGAAGATTTCCCAGAAATTATCGAAAATAAAGTATACATTTCTTCTGTTTTCCCAGGAAATTCAGCTGAAGATGTCGAAAAATTAATTATTAAACCACTTGAAAAAGAAGTTAAAAATATTTCGGGAGTAGAGAAAATTACGTCGAATTCGTTTCAAGATTACGGAATGATTATTGTAGAATTTGCAGATAATGTTACCATTGAAGATGCAAAAACCAAAATTAAAGACAAAGTTGACGTTATCAAAGCAGATACCGATTGGCCTAACTTAGACAACGGAAGTAAAGTGGAACCAAGTGTTTTCGAATTAAATATTTCGGAAGAAGTGCCCATTTTGAACATCAATCTAAAAGGAAATTACACAACCCAACAACTTAAAAAATACGGAGAATTACTTCAAGATGATATTGAAGAAATTAAAGAAGTCAAAAAAGTTGATATTTTAGGGGTTGATGATAAAGAAGTAGAAATTGCCGTTGATATTTTCAAAATGACGGCAGCTCAGGTTTCTTTTGACGAAATCCAAAATGCCGTGAAGTATGAAAATATGACGCTTTCGGGCGGAAATTTAATTTCGCAAGGTTCACGAAATAACATCCGAATTGTAGGTGAAATTAAAGATCCTAAAGAATTAGAAAATATTATTGTAAAATCTTTTGGAGGAACAGTTTACCTAAAAGACATCGCCGTTGTTTCCTTTAAAGAAAAAGAAAAAACAACCTATGCTCGTGAAAAAGGGCAAGAAGTGGTAATGTTGAATGTAAAAAAACGTTCGAATCAAAATATGATTTCTGCGATTGAGCAAGTAAAAGAAAAATTAGAAAAAGCTAAAGAATCGTATTTGCCTTCTAACTTAACTATCGAACTTTCTAACGACCAATCTTCTCGTGTAGAGCATCAAGTAGACGAATTATCGAACCACATTATTTTCGGAATTGTATTGGTAATGATTGTCTTAATGTTTACGATGGGATTACGAAATTCATTGTTTGTAGGAGCAGCTATTCCGCTTTCAATGTTAATGGCGTTCACCATTTTATCGGCTTTCGGGTTAACCTTAAATACGATGGTGCTTTTCGGATTGGTAATGGGATTAGGAATGCTTGTGGATGACGGAATTGTAGTGGTCGATAACGTATTTGCCAATATGCAAAAAGGAATGGATAGAGTATCCGCTTCAAAAATTGGAATTGGCGAAATCGCTTGGCCTGTAATTTCTTCCACAGCTACTACTTTGATGGCGTTTTTACCATTTGCTTTATGGCCTGGAACGATGGGAAAATTTATGAAATATTTCCCGATAACCTTAACGGTTACACTTACGGCTTCGTTATTTGTAGCGATGGTAGTAAATGCAGCTATGACAGGTGGTTCAATGGATACTGAAGATAGAAATGTTTCGAATAAATCAGCCAAGTTATATACGATTATCTTTAGTGTGGTTGGAATTGTATTTGTGTTTTTAGGACATTTAACCGATTCTACGTTTGCAAAAGCAATTGGTCATTTAGCCATTATTTCCTTAGGTTTAATGTGGTTGTATAAAATTAAATTATACCAATGGACGCAAGATTTTCAGTACAACTTTTTTCCAAAAATGGAAAACAAGTATAAAAATTTCTTAGCTAAAATTTTAACTGGAAAAAGAGCTTGGTTGGCATTAGCAACGATTATTGGAATGTTATTTTTCTCGTTTATTTTATTAGGAATTTTCCCAAGAAAAGTATTGTTTTTCCCTGATAATATTCCAAATCAAGTCATTACATATATCGAATATCCGCAAGGAACTGATATTGCAAAAACCAATAAGGCAACTTTGTTTGTTGAAAAACAAGTAATAGAAATCTTAAATAAATATGTAGATCCAAAGACTAATAAAAACTACTTAGCCGAAAGCATTGTTTCGCAAGTGGGAGTGGGTGCCGGTAATCCAAATGTAGATGCGGGTTCCGCTTCAGAAACGCCTTACAAAGGAAAAGTAACCGTAAATTTCTCGGAATATAAATTTAGAAATGGTGTTAACACTACTGAAGTTTTAGATGAAATTCGTGCAAAAGTAAAAGGTGTTGCAGGCGCTACTGTTACAGTTGAAAAAGACGCCAACGGACCTCCAGCTGGATATCCAATTAGTGTGCAATTAACAGGTACAGATTATCAAGAAATGTTAGTAGAAGCCGATAAAATGATTGCTTTTATCAATTCGAAAAACATTCAAGGTATTGAGCGTTTGAGTGTGGATGTAAACAAAGAAAGTCCAGAGTTAGAAGTAAAAGTAGACCGCGTTAGTGCAGGAAGCTTAGGCGTTTCTACAGGACAATTAGGATTTAATTTACGCCGTTCAGTATATGGTCAGGAAATCTCAACGTATAAGGAAGGCGATGACGACTATAATATTACGATGCGTATGCAAGACGACCAACGTAAGAATGAAAATGTGTTGTTTAATCAATCCATCACCTTCCGAAATCAGAATAACGGACAAATGATGCAAGTGCCAATTTCGGCAGTTTCGCAAACTAATAAAACTACAACCTATAATCAAATCAAAAGAAAAAACCAGAAACGTATTATGACGGTGTATTCTAATGTATTAACGGGTTATAATGGTGATGAAATTACGAAACAAATTGAATCGGAATTAAAATCGTATAAATTTCCAAAAACGGTGAGTTATTCGTTTTCTGGAGTACAAGAAGAACAAGGGAAAAACCAAAGTTTCTTACTATATGCACTATTTTTAGCGTTAGCCGGAATTACGATTATTATCGTGTTACAGTTTAATTCGGTTTCTAAAACTATGGTAATTTTATTTACGGTTTTATTGAGTTTTAGTGGTGTTTTCTACGGATATGTAATTGCCAATATGGATTTCGTTATCTTAATGACGATGATGGGAATCATTTCGTTAGCCGGAATTGTTGTGAAAAACGGAATTGTATTGATGGACTTCTTCGTCTTATTATTAGATAAAAAAGTAGCGGAAAACAAATTGCAAAGCCACGACGATTTATCACTTGAAGAAATAAAAGACATCATTATAGAATCGGGTAAAAACCGTTTAAGACCGGTATTATTAACCGCATTAACCGCAATTTTAGGATTAATTCCGTTAGCTATTGGATTAAATTTTGATTTCTTTGCATTAATTACAGAATTTAATCCGCACTTATATATGGGTGGTGATAACGTAATTTTCTGGGGACCATTAGCATGGACCATTATCTTCGGTTTATCCTATGCAACCGTGTTAACATTGGTTATGGTTCCAGTAATGTTCTACTTGGTAAAACGAGTGAAATATTGGTTAAGAGATAGAAGAATTGCTCGACAAGCTTCGGGAGTCTAATTTATAACCTTTAAAAAAAAAGTCCCGAAATATTTCGGGACTTTTTAATTACAACGGTGTTTGAAAATTTATTTATTTGCTAAATAATCTTTTCTGATGGTATTTACAGAAGCTACTCTACTATTTGAAAATGCTACTTTTTTAATAGTGGCAGCATTATAAAAAGTCCATGTTCCTACTTTTTCTCCTTGGTTATATTCTCCAGAAGTTTGCTTTGTGCCATCTTCATTATAAGACACCCATTTTCCATGAAGTTTTCCATTTAGATATTCACCTTCTTGTTTTACTTGACCATTATCATAATAATAAGTAGCTTGGATCATATTGTTATCTATCGCAACAAATTTTGGTTGTACGCCTTGAGCAAAAGACACTGTAGTAACCAATAACATCACATAAATCATTAAATTTTTCATAAGCATTTGTTTTTTGGGTTAATAATTATGTAACAAATATAATTATTTTTTTACAATAACAAAACTTTTTGGTAACAATTTGGTAACATTGGAAAAATTAACATAAAAAAAGCCAAAACATAACGTTCTGGCTTTCAAATAAATTTATTAAAAACTATTTCAATAGTTCGTCAAATAATTTAGTTAATTCTTCAGAAGAAGGTCTTGCTGCATCAGCTTTAACCACTTTTCCAGCAGGATCGATTAATAAAAATCTTGGTATAGAATTAATTCCAAATGCTTTAATAAAATCGGAATTCCAATTTTTATCAGCAAATAATTGAACACCGCCTAATTCTTTTTCGGTAACAAATTTTTGCCATTTTTCATGATCTTTATCGGTATCAACTGCAATACTGATGAAAACGATGTTTTTCCCATGGTATTTTTCTTCAATTTTTTTCAAAAATGGAATCTCTGCTCTACAAGGCCCACACCAAGTTGCCCAAACATCAATATATACATATTTTCCTTTAAAATCTTCTAATTTAGATTTTCCGCCTTTGTGATTTTCATAATCAAAAGATGGGGAAACAATGCCTTCAATCTTTTTAGCTTGTGCTTTTTGATTGAAATATTGTTGCAACATAAACGATTCTTGCATAATCATTGGCTTGTATGAAGTAACAAATTTTTCATGTAACCCAGATCCTTCTAATTTTGCTAAATCTTCCGTTTTCTTTTTTTCTAAAGCTGCTTTAAAAACGGCCTCATCTTTTTCTAATAAACTTTCAAGACCTAATTCAAAAGCTTCGTCTGTTAATGCTTTTTGAGCGAAAAAGTTATTTTCTTTTTCTCCTTTACCTTTAAAAACTATGGTTTCATCAAATTCTGCTGCATTCATTGTTAAACTTAAATCGTCTCCGTCTTTTAAATACAACATTGAAGATTCTTTTCCGTCGCTAAACTGGTGTAAGCCTTCTGTAATTTCAAAACTAGACTGAAAAACTCCTTTTTGATTAACTGGAATGTCGAGTTTAAACTTCTTTGGTCCATAAATGGTTAACGTGTCCGAATTTCTATTTTCAATTTTTGCAGTAAAACTAACTTTTGCAGTTGTTTGAGCAAATGATATTGAAACAAATAACAATAAAAAATAAGTGATTTTTTTCATAATAATGTTTGTAAGGTTTGTGTAAAAATAAGATAATATTTAATAAACTGAAAAAATATAATCAAATATAATTTTAATTCTAGCTTTTAAATTAAAATTTTCATTTTTGTTCTTACTTTTGCATAAAATTTAATAGAAATGTATAGAAGTCATACTTGTGGTGCTTTAAACGCTTCACATATCAATACAGAAGTTACTCTTGCAGGTTGGGTACAAAAATCGAGAGACAAAGGTTTTATGATTTGGGTTGACTTGCGTGACCGTTATGGTGTTACTCAATTAATTTTTGACGAACAAAGAACCGATAAAGCAGTTTTTGATCGCGCTAAATCTTTAGGTAGAGAATTTGTAATTCAAGTAAAAGGAACTGTTATTGAGCGTGAATCAAAAAACGCAAACATGGCTACTGGCGATATTGAAATTTTAGTTTCAGAACTCAATATTTTAAACGAAGCACAAATACCGCCATTTACAATTGAAGATGAAACCGATGGTGGTGAAGATATTCGTATGAAATATCGCTATTTAGATATTAGAAGAAATCCGGTAAAAAACAATTTATTATTCCGTCATAAAGTATCGATGGAAGTGAGAAAATACCTTTCTGATCAAGGTTTTTGTGATATAGAAACGCCTTATTTAATTAAATCTACTCCAGAAGGAGCGCGCGATTTTGTGGTGCCAAGTAGAATGAACGAAGGGCAATTTTATGCCTTACCACAATCGCCACAAACGTTCAAACAACTATTGATGGTAGGTGGAATGGATAAATATTTCCAAATTGTGAAATGTTTTAGAGACGAAGATTTACGTGCCGACCGTCAGCCCGAATTTACGCAAATTGACTGCGAAATGGCATTCGTAGAACAAGAAGATATTTTAGACATGTTTGAAGGTTTAACCCGTCATTTACTGAAAGAAATTAAAGGAATTGAGGTGGCTAAATTTCCGAGAATTACTTATGATTATGCCATGAAAACCTACGGAAATGACAAACCCGATATTCGTTTTGAAATGAAATTTGGGGAGTTGAATGCCGTAGCGCAACATAAAGATTTTCCAGTATTTAATTCGGCCGAATTAGTAGTAGGAATAGCCGCGCCTGGTTGTGCCAATTATACTCGAAAAGAAATTGACGCCTTGATTGATTGGGTGAAACGTCCTCAAGTTGGTGCTTCAGGAATGGTCTATGTAAAATGCGAAGAAGATGGCTCGTTTAAATCATCAGTAGACAAGTTTTACGATCAAGAAGATTTAAAAAAATGGGCAGAAATTACGAATGCAAAACCAGGTGATTTAATCTTAGTATTATCTGGTGGTACCGATAAAACAAGAACTCAATTATCAGCACTTCGCATGGAAGTAGCTGCGCGATTAGGATTAAGAAAATCGGATGAATTTGCGCCGTTATGGGTAGTAGATTTTCCGTTATTAGAATGGGATGAAGAAAGTGGAAGATACCACGCCATGCACCATCCATTTACTTCTCCAAAACCAGAAGACATGGCGTTAATTGAAACAGAACCCGGAAAAGTACGTGCCAATGCTTATGATATGGTGTTAAACGGAAATGAAATTGGTGGTGGCTCTATTCGTATTCATGATCGCGATTTACAAAGCCGAATGTTTGATTTATTAGGTTTTAGTAAAGAACAAGCTCAGGCACAATTTGGCTTTTTAATGAATGCCTTTGAATTTGGTGCTCCTCCTCATGGTGGATTAGCGTTTGGTTTAGACCGATTAGTGGCTATTTTAGGAGGACAAGAAACCATTCGTGATTTTATTGCATTCCCTAAAAATAATTCGGGTAGAGATGTAATGATTGATGCTCCTTCAACTATTGATTCGGCTCAGTTGAATGAATTGCATATACAATTGGATCTAAAATCATCAAACTAACTGATTATCAATATTTTTGAAATATTTTTAACTTTTTCTTGTTCGTGTCGGAAATAAGTATATCTTTGACCATTATTAATTTTTTACAATACAAAATGAGAACAGGAAAAGTTAAGTTCTTCAATGAATCAAAAGGTTACGGTTTTATTACAGATGATGAAACTGGAAACGACATTTTTGTTCACGCTAGCGGAATGAAAGTTGAATCTTTAAACGAAGGTGACGCTGTAAGTTACGAAGAAGAAGAAGGAAGAAAAGGTAAAGTTGCTGCTCAAGTAGTAGTTATCGAATAATATATAATTATTTTTGATTACCTAAAAAACATCAAGTCCCGATTAGTCGGGACTTTTTTATGCTTTATAGTTTCTATTTAAAATAATATTTTAATCCAAATAAGATATTACCATTTGGCATGGGCACCATTCCGGTCTCAACATATTCTGTATTAAAAATATTATTCGCGTATAACGACAATTCTACTGCTTTTAATCGGTAGGATGCGTTAACGTCCCAAATGTTGTAACTAACTCCTGAGGTTCTTTCAACATAACGATAGCTCACAGAATTACTAAAATTCTTAAACCATTCCATAGCATAATTTCCAACAAATTGATGTTTCATCGAATTTATTGAATATTGTGAAAAATTGGCCTCGCTTTTTTTAACTTCATTATCTAAATAAGAATAGCCAAATTGGAATTTTTGTGGTAATTGATTTAGAAAAAATCGGTATTCCAAATTCGTTTCATACCCTTTTGTTGCAACACTTTGAATATTTTGGGCTTGCCAAGGACTTGATATATCTTCTCGAACATAATCAATTAAATTATCTGCGTCGCGATTAAATGCTGCTAACGAAATTGAAAGTTGTTTGCTCGTAAATTTTACTCCCACTTCTTGAGAAAAAGCTTCTTCAGTATTTAAATCTGGGTTGCTTATAGTCGATGGTGACACATAATACAAGTTGGTATATGTAGGAACTCTATAAGATGTGCCAATATTTCCATAAGCTCTAAACTTATCTGAAATTTGAATTCCTAAATCTAAACCTGGAAAAATTTGATTATCAAAATCTGAAAAATAAGACGCAGAAATGCCTGGGGTAACGTCAATCCTATTACTTAAAAACTGAAAACGATGTTCTAAAAATAGTGAAGCAATTTCTCTTTGGTTATCACCCAATCTGTTACTAGAAATATAATATTTTGAAAACTCTATTCCAAAACCTGTAATTCCCATTTTTGATTGATACGATCCGTTTAGCTCAGCAGCTATCTTATTTGTAATGTGCAAATTTCTATAGGCAGCAGGATTATCTCTAATTAATAAATACAGATCTTGATTTCTACGCCAATAAATTCTTGGTTTCCAAGTAAAATTTCCTTTTTTAATAACAGTGGAAAGACCCACTAAACTAGCTTGTGTTTCTTCATATTGATCAACATAATTAGTAAATCCGTAAAAGCCATTTGCTCCAAATTTTCTTTCAGAAAAGGTTGTAAATAATTCAATAGGCAATTTATTTTTATTGAACTGACTTTTTAAAACATAGTTCGTATTGTCAAAATCTGTATTATGCCGATATCCTTCAGAGAAATTCTTTGAAAAATGAACTATGTGCTTACTTTCTTTTAAATTAATTGTTCCTGTTGCTTCACCAATAAATTGACCAAAAGAACCGCCGTTAATTTTTGCAATCATTGCGTTTTCTTCAACATCTTTAGTAACTATATTAACAGCGCCAGTAAAAGCATTTTGTCCAAAAACACGAGCGGCAGGACCTTTGATGACTTCAATTCTTTTAATTACTTCAATTGGCAAAGCTAAATTCATAGTATGATGACCTGTTTGTGGATCGTCAACTTTAAAACCATCAATAAGTAGTAACGTTTGGTCAAAACTTCCCCCTCTGATGTATAGATCGGCTTGCATACCGTTTATACCTTGACGTCTTACATCTACGCCTGCTAACTGTTGTAATGCATCGGCTACATTTGTTATGCCTAATTTTTTTAATTCAGCAGCCGTTATAATATGAATTGTTCGAGAATTTTCTTTAAAAGGTAATTCAATTCGAGAAGATGAGATAATAATATTATTTAAAGTGTCTAATTCTTGTGCATTAGATACTATAATCGAAAGGGAAAACACTACTAGTGTAATATAATTTTTCATATGATATTTTTTAATAGGGAAACGTTTTTTTGTTCTTAAAAAAAAAGCCCTGCATAAGCAAGACTTTGATTTACTATATGCTTAGCTATTTAATCGGCTAAAACAATAATTTTATTTTCATTCATTTCTATAGTTCCAGAGCTTACTGGCAACCAATAGGTTTGCTCGTTTACTTTATTGAATTTAGAAACAAATTCTTTCTCAATATTCATATTTTGAGCGTTTATTTTCACATTCCCTTTTCCTAATAAAGAAACAATAGGTGCGTGATTGTTTAGCATTTGAAACTCACCATTAATACCCGGAACAGATACCGAAGTAACTTCTCCTTTAAATAATGTAGCTTCTGGTGATACTATTTCTAAAATCATAATTTTATAATTGATATTTAATAATTGACAATAGATATTTAATTGTCAACTATCAATTGTTAATTGTCCATTAACTAGGCCTCAGCCAACATTTTTTGTCCAGCTTCAATAGCTTCTTCAATGGTACCTTTAAGGTTAAATGCTGCTTCAGGTAAGTTGTCTAACTCGCCGTCAATAATCATATTAAACCCTTTGATGGTGTCTTTGATATCAACCAATACTCCAGGAATACCTGTAAATTGCTCCGCTACGTGGAACGGTTGAGACAAGAAACGTTGTACACGACGTGCACGAGAAACCGCTAATTTATCATCTTCCGATAACTCTTCCAAACCTAAGATGGCGATGATATCTTGTAATTGTTTATATTTTTGAAGAATTTCTTTTACTCTTTGAGCACAGTCATAATGTTCTGCGCCTAAGATTTCTGGAGTTAAGATACGAGAAGTAGAATCCAATGGATCTACCGCTGGATAAATACCTAACTCAGCAATTTTACGAGACAATACTGTTGTTGCATCTAAGTGAGCAAACGTTGTTGCTGGTGCAGGGTCAGTTAAGTCATCCGCAGGTACATAAACCGCTTGAACTGAAGTAATAGATCCTTTTTTAGTTGAAGTAATACGCTCTTGCATTGCACCCATTTCAGTTGCTAATGTAGGTTGGTACCCTACCGCAGATGGCATACGACCTAATAAAGCCGATACTTCTGAACCTGCTTGTGTAAAACGGAAGATATTATCAACGAAGAATAATACATCTTTGCCTTGGTCAGAACCAGCTCCATCACGGAAATATTCTGCGATAGATAATCCTGAAAGTGCAACACGCGCACGAGCTCCAGGTGGCTCATTCATTTGTCCGAAAACGAAAGTAGCTTTTGACTCTCTCATTCCTGGCATATCAACTTTAGATAAATCCCATCCTCCATTTTCCATAGAGTGCATAAATTCATCACCATATTTTATAATTCCAGACTCAAGCATCTCACGAAGTAAGTCATTTCCTTCACGTGTTCTCTCTCCTACTCCTGCGAATACAGAAAGTCCACCGTGACCTTTTGCAATATTGTTAATCAACTCCTGAATTAATACGGTTTTACCTACTCCGGCACCACCAAATAATCCAATTTTTCCTCCTTTTGCATAAGGCTCAATAAGATCGATTACTTTAATACCTGTAAATAAAACTTCAGAAGAAGTAGATAAGTCTTCAAATTTTGGCGCTGGTCTGTGAATAGACAAACCATTATCTCCTGCTTTAGGTAAATCCCCTAAACCATCGATTGCATCACCAATTACATTAAATAAACGACCAAAAACGTCTGCTCCGATTGGCATTTGAATTGGAGCACCAGTAGCAACTACTTCTACGCCTCTTGCTAAACCATCTGTAGAGTCCATAGAAATGGTACGAACAGTGTTTTCACCAATGTGAGATTGAACTTCTAGTACTAATAAAGTACCGTCTTTTTTAGTGATTTCTAATGAATCGTAAATTTTAGGTAATTCAGTATTTGCGTCATTAAACACGACGTCAACAACTGGTCCGATAATTTGTGCAACTTTTCCTGTGATTCTAGACATTGCTTATGTATTTATTTAATAGCTAATTAATGTTGGGAATTGATGTATTTTTCCGAGTGCAAAGATAGTTTTTTTAGATGCAATTATGCAATATATTTTTTCACTTTTTTATATAAAAAAGCGAAATCTTTCAATTTCGCTTTTAAAATACTATTCTACTGTTACCGATTTTGCCAAATTTCTTGGTTGGTCCACATTACAGCCTCTCAATACAGCAATATGATAGGACAAAAGCTGTAACGGAATTGTCGTTAACAAAGGAGTAAAGGGCTCGTTTGTTTCTGGAATTTCAATAACGTGGTCTGCCAAAGCTTTTACTTGTGTGTCGCCTTTGGTAACTATGGCAATTATTTTTCCACTTCTCGATTTTATTTCTTGAATATTACTTACCACTTTATCATAATGCCCTTTATTTGGGGCAATTACAATAACTGGCATGTGTTCGTCAATTAAGGCAATAGGCCCGTGTTTCATTTCGGCTGCTGGATAGCCTTCTGCGTGTATGTAAGAAATTTCTTTTAATTTCAATGCTCCTTCTAAAGCTACTGGAAAATTAAATCCTCTTCCTAAATATAAAGCATTTGGTACATCTTTATAAATTTGAGCAATTTGTTTGGCAACTTCATTAGTTGATAATGCTTCTTTTACTTTTTCTGGAATTAATTCTAACTCTAATAAATAACGTTGGTAATCTGAATTATTCATTGTCCCTTTTGCTTTTGCTAAACGAAGTGCTAATAAGGTAAGAATGGTGATTTGAGTTGTAAATGCTTTTGTAGAAGCCACTCCAATTTCTGGACCCGCGTGAGTATAAGCACCCGCATGGGTTTCACGAGAAATAGATGATCCAACTACATTACATACTCCAAATACAAATGCGCCGTTTTCTTTCGCTAATTTGATTGCTGCTAACGTATCTGCTGTTTCACCTGATTGTGAAATTGCAATTACAACATCATCTTTATTAATGATAGGATTTCTGTATCTAAATTCGGAAGCATATTCTACTTCGACAGGAATTCTAGAAAATTCTTCTATGATGTATTCGGCCACTAATCCTGCGTGCCATGAAGTTCCACACGCAACAATTAAAATTCGTTTTGCATTTAAGAATTTTTCTAAATTATCTTCAACGCCTGACATTTGGATAATTCCTTTGTTTGCCAAAAGTCTTCCTCTGTAAGTATCTTTGATTACGCTTGGTTGTTCATATATCTCTTTCATCATGAAATGATCGTAACCCCCTTTTTCAATTTGCTCCAAGTTTAATTGAAGCTCTTGAATATATGGATCAACCAAAGAATCGTCTTTGATTTTTCTAACTTTTAATGGTTTGTGTAAACGCACAATCGCCATTTCTTCATCTTCTAAATAAACAGCATTTGAAGTATATTCTATAAAAGGAGTTGCATCAGATGCTATAAAAAATTCGTCTTCACCAATTCCTATTGCTAACGGACTTCCTAGTCGGGCAACAATAATTTCATCGGGTTTTTCAACATCGATTACCGCAATAGCATAAGCACCAACCACCTGATTTAATGCTATTTGCACCGCTTTTCCTAATTTGCAATTTTCTTTTTTCTTAACCTCTTCAATCAAATTTACTAACACTTCCGTATCGGTATCCGATTTGAAAGTATAACCTCTTTTAATTAATTCTTGTTTTAATGGCTCATAATTTTCAATGATTCCATTATGAATAATCACTAGTTTTCCTGAATTTGAAAAATGTGGATGAGAGTTAACATCGTTTGGAACTCCATGAGTTGCCCAACGTGTATGCCCCATTCCTACTGTACCAAAAAGAGTTTGTTCTTTTTTGGCTTTTGTCTCAAGATCTGAAACCTTTCCTTTAGTTTTTGAAAGTTTAAGCTCTTTACCGTCATATAATACAATTCCGGCACTATCATATCCTCTATATTCTAATCGATGTAATCCTTTAATAATAATTGGATAGGCATCTCTATGACCTATATAAGCTACAATTCCACACATATATTATTGATTAGGTTTAGTAAAA
>CAMDQL010000036.1 GCA_945905915.1 Flavobacterium psychrophilum | reverse complement strand
ACTCATGGTTTACTTGTTTTTTATACTTATTTCTTTACCTAAATCAAATAACATTTTTTCTATTTCTCTAACTTCCTCTAATTTCATTTCAATTATTAAATGTTTAGTAAAATCTTTATAAAATTCTAGGTCAATAAACTTGTACTTTGACATATCAAAACCAATATTATTTCCATAATCTAGTAATCCATTATATACATGTTTATCAACTATTGGAAATAGTTTAGGATTTAAGATATGTAAAGTTTTGGATAGTCCAACTACTGAATTATTAGTTATTTTTATGAATTTTTCAATTGTTTCTATACCTTCCTTGAAAACCAATTTAAAAGCTGTTTCTGGTTCAGATGTATTTTGAATATTAATCAATAATTCTTTAATCGAAGTTAAATCTATTTCTGATGATATCATCCTACCTTTATTCATTGTTGGCATCCAACCATAAGCCATCATTGCCAACCTAATGACATCATTTTCATCAGATATTTTAAAGTGAAGCACCTTTTCATAAAGATAGCTCAATTTTAATTTTTCATTTTCTTCTATTGATTTGTTTTTTTCACGCCAAATTTCTCTTAATTTTTCAATTTTATCTTTCATAGTTTTTTTATAAAAGTTGTTTTTTAATATGCAGAACTAAACAAGCTTTCCAACTCAAAAACTTCTAATAGCACGAACATAACAAGTAAATAAACTTTTATTCCAATTAACTGCACTAAAACTAAAAATATTTGAAAAGTCAATTGCAATAGCATAAACAGAATCATCTTCTGTACTGCTCCAATATTTATCCTTTTTAAAGTTTCCAATTTTATTTTTATGTAAATTTTTATACATTAATTTACACTCATCTAAAGAAGGTAAATACCAATCATTAAATCCTTTATAATTAGACTCTAAACATAATCTTGCTGCTGTGGAAATTTCCTTCTTTATAGTTTTTTTTGAAAACCATCCATCTTTTTCTGTTTCATAATAACTACTAGATGATTCTAAAATTTTTTTACTATTTTCTTTACCAAAACCTATTTTCTTTTCTTTAGCACCAATTTCGCCTTTAATACCCCAATAACAATTGCCAAAATCCTTGCTTGCACATACCAATCCATGCTGACCTGTGTTATCAAGGTAAAAAACCAAACCACCTGCAAATTTAGAGCCTATCTTGATTTTATCATTTTTAACTTTTTCATTAAATCTAATATATTCCCTTTCCATCTCTTCAAGTGGAAGTATTTTAGATTTAATTAAACTTTGAATAATATCTTCTATCTCTTTTGAGTTGAACGTGCAAAACACTGAATTGTTAATTTCAATTAATAAATCATCTATTAAGAGTTTCTGATTTTCAATCTTTTTATTGACTTTTAAAGATTGATTTGTGATTTCTTTATATGTTTTTGTTTTGATTTCAAAAGATTGGATATTTAAGTCCCTCAATTTTTTAACATAATGATTGGCTTCTGCCGATTCTATTTTATTCCATTTTTTTATTAAATCATCAATTTTCTTATCTATAGTTTCTGTTTTTAATTTTATGAGATTTAACACTTTTAAATCACTAGCTAAATCTAGCTCCAATAAATTAGATATAGCATCTAAAAACGATGGGGTTTCATCTATTGCAATATCTAAATTCTTAACAGCTTCTGCCGACTCTCCATTTCTTACTTGATATTTTGCCAGCAAAAAATAATTTTTGGCAGTTTTATTATAATTTAAGGCTTTACTTTGATGAACCACTGCATCTTCAAATTTCCCTAAAACATATGCTGCAAATGCAGCTTTTTCATAAGAATCTGAAGCTAAAATTTTTATTTTATTTGAATCATCGTTGGATTTTGAATTTGCTTGACTGAAATTATTAGTAAGAACATTTGCAAGGAGCATTGCTTTGGGGTCAGATTCTACACTTGCATATTTTGCTGCATGTAAGAAATATTCCATTGCCTTTTCTGGATTTATATATCTTTCAACATAAAGATAAATGCAACCTAACCTATGAAGTACAAAATAGTCTTGTCTCATCATAGATTCTGCCTTTAATAATTCCTCTAAAGCATCTTCAAATAAATCAGGGTCTTGTTTAGCGTTTACAAAAAACTTTACACCTAATTCAATACAGTATTGCCTTTCCTTTTCGCTGTCAGGTACTCTAAGTAATTTAGCAATGTCTTCTAATAGAAAATTACTTAAAATTTGTTGCTCTATTTGAATGTCTAATTTTCTATTTATAAAAGACAAACTATCATTGTTCTCAGTCATCTGAAGAGATAATTGATTAATACCCGAATTGACATCAGACATTTGATTTGAAAGAATACTTAATCCACTTCCAAAAGTATTTTCTAAATGATTTATAGCATCTGTCTGTTCTTTTGACGCCTGACTAATGTATTTTCCAACTGTATCTGCCCCATATTTCACTAATGAAACATCTTTTGAATAGTCTAAATAACTATCAATTACATTTGAATTTTCTTTCCATGGGCGCCAATAGCCTAAGACAAATGATGGTTTTGATGGTGATATGTTACTCATTCTTTATTGGTTTAATCATTCCGAAAAATTCGTTAGCTAATTTCTCAATTTCAAATATATCTTTTTCTACATAAGGTAAACACCAAAATTTATTTTCATTGAACTCATTTGAAACTCTTTTATTGTTTTCAATCTTTTGAGTAATAAATCCCCAAAACCATAATTCATCCCAAATAATAGGATTATTATATTTTGGAAGATTTAAAATAATTTCATTTATCCCATCAAAATCTGATTTGTATCTTTGATTAACAAAATTATTTTTAAAAATATGTGTAATTACGGCATCAACAGGAAGTTTTAATTCATTTTCATTTATACTAAAATCTGTCCAGATTCTAGAGGTTTCAAATGTATCATCTTTATGAATTATATAAATATATTTGACAAATAAAGCAGCTGTTTTTGAACCCCAACCATTTTGAGATTTCATTAATTCAAATAATGAATCCGAAGATACTGATTCTTTTTTTAAAGTTTTTAAAAAACCTTTGTATGAAGTTAAATCAGAATCTTTTTGATACATTTTTTTAAAGAATTCGCCAATAGCATTCATTTTTGGTTGTGACTGTGTATTAACAACACCATATAAAAGATTCAATACTTTTTGTTCCGTAGTAAGTCCATGTATAGCAATACAAGACTTTATAAATCCTTCTTGAACTTGTTTGTTATATTGTCTGTTTTCCTCTAAAAACTTGTAAAGCTCTTTTATTTTTTCTTCCATAATTAATCCGTTTCATCTTTATTGCCTAATGCATGATTAGTATATTTCCTGCCTGAGATAGCAGCATCACGCATAGCTTTAATTGCACTTGGTCTTAAACCATATTTTTCAGGATTCTTTTCCCATTCGTCTAATTGTGCTAATCGAGCCTCATTTTTGTCAAGATATTTTTCCATTTCAACTCTTGTCTCATTGAGTTTACGAATGTTTTGTTTCCATTCTGGAGAGTTCTTTAGATTGTCAATGTCCTTATTTAGGTTTCTGAAAATAAAACTCTTGGTAGTAAATACATATTCCACATTATCAAACAATCCTTTAGAATTATCCAAAGCAGATTTATACATGAATTTATAGGAATAATAACCCATAAGAATTAGCAATCCAATTCCAATAACTTTATAAGTTTCATATTCAACAGGTAATTTATCAGTATACTTGAATATTGCGGTTCCTATAAAAAGACCAAGAACCAAACAAGTATTTGCTAATAGCAATTTGTATTTTTCATTTATTGACTTGTGAAGCAAAATATAGATTACAAAAGCAAAAACACCACCTGTGGAAGCCACAACCAGTATTGCAAATATAATAGCGGCTACTAGCAATATTCCTTCTAGGATGCCACCGCCAGAGCTTGTTGCCTTTTTGCCACATACTGGACAATTCGTTCCGTTGAATTTAATGTCACATTTTTTACAGGTTACCATAGCTTTATTTTATAATGAAAGAATTTCATATTTGATGCCTTCTAATAAAATGTCATCATGATTGTCTTTATTCTTGGTTTTATCGGGTATTGCATCAATATTGACTAACAAATCATCAGTTTTAATTAATTTATTAAATAAGGTTTTACTTATACCCTTTTTAAAATATACTTGTGCCGTATATCCATTCTTATCTGTTAGAATAAATGAATAGTGAGTGTCATCAGCATTATCATAGCCATTATAGTAATGGGTACTAATGCTTAAATAACCACACAACTTAATATTTTTATTATAATAATCTGATTTGGATGCATTTAAGGCTTTAAGCTTTGTGGCAGCATATCTATTAGAAATTTTTGGTGCTCCAATTGATGATTTATTTTCAGCTGCTTTGGCTTCTTTGACTGCCATAAATTTATCATATTCAGCATGAGCCTTATCTGCTTTAACACCCAAATCCTCAGCTTTTTTAGTTAATTCTTTAATTTTTGCTTGTGTATCTCTCCATTCAGGATTTTTACTAAGTTTTCTTGCACTTAACCATAAAAATGGCCCCATGATGATGTCTACAATTATTTTAATTAGGATTCCCATATAAAATTGTATTTGTGTTAAAATTTTGGTAATTTACAAAAAAATATAACCTCAATGAAGAATGTATTTCTTGATGAATAGTTTATAATTAGCTTGTTAACACCAAATATATAAAAATATTAAGTAACTTTTATAATTTAGTTTTTAGTAAAAATTATCTATGCCAAAACAATTCAAAACCATTAAATCCATCTCAGCCAAACAAAACCTTTGGTCGACTTTGGATATACCAGTAGGAACAATACTCGAACAAATTCCTGACACCAAAAATCTAATCCATCCCATCAAGGGCATAGTAGTGCAGTATAACAATCAAAACATGGGTATACCTTATGAATTTCTTGTTCCAAATTATGAGTATAAAACCACTATTTTATTGTTTCATGGTTTCAATAGCGCACCCGAAAACAAACTGGCCATAATCAATCAATGGCTAATCGACAACCATTTATCTGACCGCATTGATTTGATTGCACCACAATTGAATTACAATCCCAACGAAGCTATAAAACAAATAGGCAGCATCATTCAAGAACATTATGGAAACATCATTGTAATGGGAACTTCTCTAGGTGGGTTTTATGCTAACTATGTTCGAGCTATGAATCAAACGGACCAAATAAAAGTACATGCCATAAACCCAAGTTGGTCACCAAGTATATCCTTGAAAAAAGAGATTAATCAACATAAAAAGAATCTCAAAACAGAAGAAAATTGGATTTTTACCGAGGCATATCTGAATTATTTAGCCAGTTTTGAGAAGAAATGTAAAGAAGAATTAAAACACTACAAAGGAAATCATTTGACCTTTCACCTTGCTAATTATGATGAATTGTTAGGCTTTGATGAAATGCTTGAATACTTAAAAGAAAATAAAGTTCCTAATAAGCAGTTTTATTACGATACTGTCCATAGATTTGAAAAAGTAGATGAAATGCTAGAGAATATTAAAAGTGAATTAATCTCAATGTAATTAATAAGATTTATAACGAATTTTAATTCATTAACCAACCTATTACCTTCGTTATCAACACTCATTTTCACATAAATCTACAGATGCTTCAAGTGAGGAATTTAAGTGAGGAAATGATAGATTTTTTAGTTAGAGATTTTCAAACCCCTATATTTTAAAGGGGTTTACGACTCTAAAAAATATTAAAGATATTTTCATAACCCTGAGGTCACGGGTTCAACTCCCGTCCTCGCTACAAAAAAATTAAGCTTTTAACAATCAACGGATTAGTATTGCTAATCCGTTTTTTTATGAAAATCATTTCAAGTTACTACAAATCGTTAAAATTTTCAAATCAATCTTTTTATTTAGTACATTTAATAAAAAATACAATGAAAACGATACTTTTACTTTTTCTTTTCCCAATACTTATGAATGACTCACTTTTATTTGATTTTAATAAGAAAACCAACTCTAGTGAGTGGAAAATTATTGATGATGGTGTAATGGGAGGGCTATCAAAAGGCAAATTCAAAATCGATGAAAATGGAAATGGTGTTTTCTTTGGCTCTGTTTCTACCGAAAATTATGGCGGGTTTTCATCGGTTAGTCATCAAATGAAAACCAAAGATATTAGCAAATTTTCTAAGGTGAGTATTCGATTGAAAGGTGATGGAAAAAACTATCAATTCAGAATAAAAGACAATGCAAATTCCTATTATTCTTATATAAATACTTTTAAAACATCAGGTGAATGGGAAACAATAATCTTAAAATGGAGTGATTTGTACCCTTCCTTTAGAGGTCAAACCTTAAATTTACCCAATTTTAAAGGTGACTTTTTAGAAGAAATTGTTTTTTTAGTTGGAAATAAAAAGAATGAATCGTTTGAACTAAAAATAGATACAATTGAGCTGGTAAAATAAATCAAAATTACAGTTCTATTTTTATACTACCTTTGCCGCATGAGCAGCACCTTACTTTCATCTCCCTTACAAGGATTTACCGATTTTAGGTTTAGAAACGCCTTTCATCTCTATTTTGGAGGGATTGATACCTTTTATTCGCCTTACATCAAACTCAATGGAAAATTAGTAATCAAAGGTTCGTATGAAAGAGATATTCTACCAGAAAATAATACCACTTTAGAAGTAATTCCGCAAATCATTACTAATGATGCCGAAGAATTTTTATTCGTTACTAAATATGTGCAACAACTGGGCTACAAAGAATTAAATTGGAATTTAGGTTGCCCCTATCCTATGGTAGCAAAATGTGGAATGGGTTCTGGATTAATTAGTAATACTTCGCAAATCGAACATATTTTAAAGCGTGTTCATACTGAAACTGATATTATTGTTTCGATGAAAATGCGTATGGGCTATGAAAATCCAACCGAAATTTTAGACGTTTTCCCCATTTTAGAGCAATATCCTATTAAAAATATTGCCATTCATGCCCGCATTGGAAAACAACTCTACAAAGGTGGTGTCGATTTAGATTCGTTTCAAAAATGTTTAGATACTTCCAAACAGAAAATTTATTACAACGGCGATATTACTTCAGTTGAAAAATTTAGAATAATGCAAGAACGCTTCCCTTCAATTGACCACTGGATGATTGGAAGAGGTTTAATTGCCGATCCGTTTTTGCCTTCGATGATCAAAAACAACACGACAGAATATCCGAAAAATAAAATGGAAATTTTTGAAGCCTTTCATGATACTATTTATCAGGAATATGATGCTTATTTATCGGGTCCTACGCCTATTCGCATGAAAATGCTCGGTTTTTGGGAATACTTTTCAGAATCATTTTCAAATCCGCAAAAGACCTTCAAAAAGATTAAAAAAGCAGGAAATAGTAAGAATTATGAAATTGCTGTGAAAGAAATTTTTAAAAACGGATAATAAGAAGCTAAGAAAAATTGCCACAAAGTCGCTAAGGCACCAAGGGAAATTGAAAATAAACTTTGTGTCTTCGTGGCAAAAAACTTCTTTGAAAAATAATTAAACTTTGTGCCTTCGTGTCTTCGCGGCAAAAAAATCAAATAAATCTGTGCTAATTCTTGAAATCTGTGTTATTATTTATTGCAATAAAGTAACTAAAGTTTCGAAATCCACTTTTTTTTGTTCGCCCGTAGCTAAATTTTTCAATCCAAATTCTTCACGTTCAATTTCCGATTCACCTACAATAACAGCAAAAGGTATTCCTCTTCGATCAGCGTGTTTGAATTGTTTGTCGATTTTGGATTTATCAGGATATAATTCCACTTTGATTCCTTTTTGACGTAATTTTCCGATGGCTTTCATTGCATACAATGCTTCTTTATCGCCAAAGTTTAAGAATAACGCTTTTGATGTAGCTAAAACTGTTGCTGGAAATAAACCAACTTCTTCCATTACCAAAGCAATTCGGTCTAAACCAAACGAAATTCCTACACCAGACATGTTTTTCAATCCGAAAATTCCCGTTAAATCATCATATCGACCGCCGCCGCCTATCGAACCCATGGCAACACCTTTTGGCGCTGCAACTTCAAAAATGGCACCTGTGTAATAATTCAATCCACGTGCTAACGTTACATCTAAATCAAAGAAAGCGGTTTGCAAACCTAAAGTCGATACGTTATCACAAATAAATTGCAACTCGTTTACACCTTTCATTCCTTCTTCTGAATTGGCTAACAAATTGGCTAATTTTTCTATTTTTTCGGTGATTGTTCCAGAGAAATGAAACAACGGTTGAACCTTCTCGATAGCCGATTCCGAAATGCCTTTTTCAAGCATTTCTTTTTTCACACCATCTTCACCTATTTTGTCCAATTTATCTAAAGCGACCGTAAAATCAATCAATTTATCCGAAGCACCGATAACCTCAGCAATTCCAGATAATATTTTACGATTGTTAATTTTAATAGTAACGCCACCTAATCCTAACTGACTAAAAACCGAGTCGTATAATTGTACCAACTCCACTTCTTGCCACAATGAATTGGAACCCACAACATCGGCATCGCACTGATAAAACTCTCTAAATCGTCCTTTTTGAGGTCGATCGGCACGCCAAACTGGTTGAATTTGGTAACGCTTAAACGGAAATTCAATGTCGTTTTGGTGTTGCACCACATAACGCGCAAACGGAACGGTTAAATCATAACGAAGAGCTTTTTCGGAAATTTTACCGGTTAATTGTTTGTAGTTTATAGTTTGTAATTCTTCCTGTGTAACTTTATCTAAATAATCACCTGAATTCAAAATCTTAAAAATCAAACGATCGCCTTCTTCACCATATTTTCCCATCAAGGTTTCGGAATTTTCAAACGAAGGTGTTTCAATAGGTTGAAAGCCAAATTTTTCAAAATTGGTTTTTATCGTACTGAAAATATAATTACGTTTCGCTACCTCTGCAGGCGAAAAATCACGAGTTCCTTTTGGTATGCTTGGTTTTTGTGCCATTTTACTAATGTGTCAATTAGACCATTTTGTTTCTTTTGTATTGCAAATATCGTATATATTTAGCAGTTTAAAAAATGTATTTTTTTTGTTACCAATAGATTTTATTTCTGTCATTTCGACGCAGGAGAAATCTCATAAAGAAATTCAAATAATGAGATTTCTCCTGCGTCGAAATGACAAAGCAGCTGAAACAAGTATCAATTTAAAAAAATCTTCACAAAAATGTAACATTTCGCTCTAACTTTAGTCTTATAGTTATGATAGGATTATTTAAAGAAAATACAAAAATTGCGCTTGACTCCATTAAAAGTCAGGCGTTGCGTACTTCGTTAACGGTTTTAATTATCGCCATTGGAATATGGGCCTTAGTTGGTGTATTAACCTTAGTTACTGCTCTAGAAAATTCATTATTGAAGAATTTTGCTTCAATGGGAGCTAATACTTTTTCGATTAGCCAATATGATTTTTCTTCCGAAATCAATCAAAATGATGCTGATCAGCGCGTTAATCCCATCATTAGTTATCCGCAAGCAAAAGCATTTCAAGACAAATATAATTTTCCGTTTACAACAACATCACTTTCATTTACAGCAGGTTCGGCAATCGAAGTAAAATATCAAGACAAAAAAACTGACCCTGAAATTACGGTAGTTGGTATTGATGAAAATTTTTGTCCGAATAAAGGTTTGGAAGTGGTAAAAGGAAGAAATATGAACTCATTTGACGTTGCAAACAACAACTATGTTTGTGTTTTAGGTTCTGATTTTGAAAAAGGATTATTTGCAAATATGAATCCTATTGACAAAATAATTTCGATTCGAGGTGCTAAATTTAGAGTGATTGGCGTTTTGAAAGAAAAAGGTTCCACTTTTGGCAACAGCCAAGATTTAAGAGTTTTAATACCAACACAAGTAGCACGTTCGCTTTTTTCGGCACCCAACATAAATTATGACTTAGATGTCATGGTGAACAACGAAGCGTTGTTAAATGAAGCGGTTGATGATTCAAAAATGACCATGCGCCGTGTAAGAAAATTAAGTCCGGTTGAAAAAGATAATTTCGGAATTGAACGTAGCGATGATTTACGAAATACTTTGCTTGATCAAGTTGCCTTTTTAAGTATTATTGCATGGGTAATTGGGTTACTTACTGTTTTTGGATCTACTATTGCCTTAACTAATATTATGTTAGTTTCCGTAACCGAGCGAACTAGAGAAATTGGAGTTCGAAAATCATTAGGTGCAAAACGATCTACCATTGGTTGGCAATTCTTAACCGAAACGTTTGTAATTAGTCAACTTGGCGGATTACTTGGATTAATTTTAGGAATTGGAACAGGTTATTTAATTGCTTCATTACTGAAATTTGAATTTAGCACACCTTGGCTAGCGATTATTGCAACGATTGTAACTACTATTGTTGTAACTATTATTTCTGGATTGGTTCCGGCATTGAAAGCGGCTAAATTAGATCCTGTGGAAGCGTTGCGATACGAGTAAAAAGATAACCACAAAGGACACTAAGAAGGCACAAGTTCCACAAGTTTTTTAAATTAAATTTTTGCGTAATTTGGGGAAAACCTTTGGGAACTTTGCTTTACTGAACTAAATTGAACATCTAATCATTCGATCATTTCCAAACATATCTTTTTTTAATTCGATATTTTTAAAGCCTATATTTTCTAGTAACTCAACGGTTTCTTTTCCTAAATATTGATTGATTTCGAAAAATAATAATCCGTTTGGCGACAAATTTTTAATGGCTAATTGCGCAATTTTTCTGTAAAAAAGTAAGGCATCTGTATCTTCTACAAACAAAGCCAAATGCGGTTCGTAAACCAATACATTTTTCTTGATTTCTTGTTTTTCCAAATTACGAACATAGGGCGGATTGGAAACGATGATGTCAAAATTAGTTGGAAGTTGGGAGATTGAAGTTTGGATTTTTGATACATCTTCCACTTCTAAAATGTTGGCTTGAATGAAATTGACTTCGACTTTATTTAACTCCGCATTTCTTTTCGCAACTTCTAAAGCCTTTTCTGAAACATCAATAGCTGAAACATTTGCTTGTGGTAAATTTGTTTTTAATGTTATAGGAATACAACCCGTTCCTGTTCCAATATCGAGAACATTTATTCGTTTCTGATTTTCTGACTTCCAGCTTCCAACTTCCAACTTCCAGCTTTCAATAATCCATTCTACCAATTCTTCGGTTTCTGGTCTTGGAATTAAAGTATTTTCATTAACTTCAAATTTCAAGCCATAAAACCAAGCTTCACCCGTAATGTGTTGAATGGGTTTTTCTTGTTGTAATTGAGCTAAAATGGCATTCCACTTTCCAACCTCAGCCTCAGAGAGTTCAAAATTCGGATTCAAAGCTACATCTACTCGCTTCAAATTATGCAAATATTCGGTCCAAATGAAAAAGAAACTTTCGATTTCTTGTTCATCTTGACTATTTTTCAGTGCATCAAAAAAGTGGGATTTATATTGTTTTAAAAGCATGATTTCAAACTATTTTTTTAGTCATCCAAACCTCACAACTACTGTGCCCTGTGTTTCCCATTGGACCATCTATATGTTCAAAACCCATTCGTTTATATAGTTTTTGAGCGGTAGTCATAAATGATAAAGTTTCCAAATAACAAAGTTCGAAACCTTGATTTTTGGCACATTCCAAACATTTTTCAATGATTTTCTCGGCATAACCTGTTCCTCTAATTTCGGGAGCAAAGTACATTTTTTGCAATTCACATACTTTAGTATTGTCCTGCTGAACTGGATTCAGCATCTCTAAGGGTGCCACACCACAACCACCAACAACTTTTCCATTAAGTTCGACCACAAAATAAACCGAACGAGGCGCTTGATACACTTCGTATAAGGTATCTAAAATAGGATCAGCATAAGCCGTTCCTACTTTTGGCGCATCTAATTCGTGAAAAATATCGCGAATTACTTTGGCAATCGACTCATTATCTTTTTGAAGGATTTCTCTAATTAACATAACGTTTTTATTGTTGGTAAAAGTACATAAATTGGTAGAATCGATTATTAATTCTATCTTAAAAATACTACTTTTGTAAGATGATGATGCACGAATTTTACATGAAACGCTGTATTGAACTCGCTAAAAATGGTTTGGGAACTACCTATCCTAATCCGTTAGTGGGAAGTGTGATTGTGCATGAAGGTAAAATCATAGGCGAAGGTTGGCACAAAAAAGCTGGCAAATCTCACGCTGAAGTCAATGCGGTAAATTCAGTAAAAGACAAATCGTTATTAAAAGAAGCCACAATTTATGTGAGTTTGGAACCGTGTAGTCATTATGGAAAAACGCCTCCGTGCTGTGATTTAATTATTGCAAATGAAATTCCGAATGTAGTGATTGGAACCGTTGACCCGTTTTCAAAAGTAGCCGGAAATGGCATTAAAAAACTAATTGAAAGTGGCAAAAATGTAACCGTTGGTATTTTAGAAGACGAATGTAATGAACTCAACAAGCGATTTTTCACGTTTCATCAAAAGGAAAGACCTTATATTATATTGAAATGGGCAGAAAGTGCTGATGGATTTATTGCTCCTGAGATGCCGAAACCAGTTCAGCATGACAAATTGAAACCCGTGTGGATTACCAATCAATATTCCAGACAATTGGTACATAAATGGAGAACGGAAGAACAAGCTATTTTAGTAGGAACAAATACCGTTTTAGACGATAATCCTAAATTAAATGCGAGAGATTATATTGGGAATAATCCGGTTCGTGTTATATTGGATAAATCGGGTAAAATTTCTGAAAAGTATCATGTTAAAGACAATTCGCAAAAAACTATTTTCATTTCCGAAAGTGAAAAATTTGAAACAACTGAAAATTGTATCTATGAAAATGTTATCTTTGATAAAAGCCTAGCGCATTCTATTGCAAATCTTTTATATAGATTTGACATTCAATCGGTTATTATAGAAGGAGGTGCAAAAACACTTCAGTTGTTTATCGATGCTAATTTGTGGGATGAAGCTAGAATTTTTAAAGGACAAATTAAATTTCAAAACGGAACAACTGCCCCAAGGTTAACTGGTTTTCCAATCACCCGTTTTGACATAATGGATGACCAACTTAAAATTTTCAGAAATTATGATTGAAGCTATTATTTTTGACTTTGGTGATGTCTTTATTAATTTAGACAAACAAAAAATTGATTCCGAATTTAGAAAATTAGGTTTAACCGCGTGGCATGAAGATTTAGATGCACTCCATAAACAATATGAATTAGGGAAAATTGATGAACTCGAATATATGTCGGGGTTCCAAAAACATTTACCAAAAGCTGATTTAGTAAGTATTAGAAGTGCATGGAATTCAATATTAGGAGATTTTCCATTGTATCGACTAGAATTTTTACAAATGATTGCTTCAAAATACCGATTATTTTTATTGAGTAACACCGATCATACCCATATTGAAAAATTTGAACACAATGAAGGACTAACCTTTGCTCGAGATTTTTATAGTTGTTTTGAAAAAGTATATTTTTCGTACGAAATTCAAATGCGAAAACCCGAAGAAGATGCTTTTAAATTTGTGTTGAATAACCATAACTTAAATCCGAAAAAGACCTTATTTATTGATGACAAAAAGGAAAATACTGATGTGGCTGAACAACTAGGACTTATTGTTTGGAATTTAGAAGTAGGAAAAGAAGATGTAGTTGATTTATTTTCTAAAAAATTTAATTTTTGATTTGAGCCCAATACAAAACGATACCTACAAAACGATTGAAAAGGCTAGCCCAGAAATTTTGTTCAAAGAAAAGAATAGTAAATTTTATGGTTATGCATTTCCAGTAACTTCAGAAGAAGCAATTAAAGAACATATTGAACACTTAAAGAAAGAACATTTTTCGGCACGCCATTGGTGTTATGCTTATCAAATTGGAACAGAAAAAATTCAGTATCGTGCAAATGATGATGGAGAACCTAACAATAGCGCCGGAATGCCTATTTACGGGCAAATTCAGTCGTTTGAAGCTACCAATGTATTAGTAGTCGTGGTTCGTTATTTTGGCGGAGTAAAATTGGGTGTTGGCGGGTTAATTTCTGCTTACAAAACTACTGCTCAAATGGCTTTGGAAGAATCATTTATCATTGAAAAAACAATCGATAAACACTTTACTATATCTTTTAGTTATGCTAACATGAATAAAGTAATTCGAATCATTAAGGAAAAAAATCTTGCAATTGTTTCTCAAAAAATGGAAATAGACTGTGAAATTATTGTTGCAACTCGAAAAAAAAATGTCCAAAATCTATTGGACACTTTTGAAAATTTATATGAAGTTCAACTCAAGGAACTCTAAATTTATAACGCAGCAATTTTTTCTAAAACATAGCTTGGAGGCAAAATAGGCTTGCCCGTTTTCATATCAACAAAGACCAACATTGAATAACCCGTTGTTAATAACTCGTCATTTTCGTTGTATATTTCGTAATCAAATTCAATCTTAACTGAAGTCTGACTTTTCAAAATTGTTTTAACCGTTAGCAAATCATCATATCTGGCTGGTTTTTTATAATTCATTGATAAAGACACAACAGGCAACATCACACCATTTTCTTCCATCCATTTATAAGAAACTCCCATGTTTCTTAACCATTCCACACGTCCCATTTCAAAATATTGTGCATAATTACCGTGATAAACGACTCCCATTTGATCGGTTTCTGCATAACGTACACGAACTTGAAATTGATATTCTCTCATATTGAACTATAATTATTAATTAATTAACAATTTGCTTACAATTTTTTTTTTTAAAAATCAATAGAAAAAAAATTTTTTTTACAGAAAATTGTTCACATATTTGCTAATCCAAATAACTGACAAAAAATCCCTATTCTTTTTGTAAGATAACCTGTACAAAAATAAGAATAACAATTCATAATTAATCGAATTTATGACAAAAACTGCGCAATCTGTATGGAATAACTGTCTATGTTTCATAAAAGACAACATTCAAGATCAAGCTTTCAAAACTTGGTTTGAGCCAATACAGTCAGTTGAGTTAAATGATAACGCATTGTCAATTCAGGTACCTAGTAAATTTTTCTACGAATGGTTAGAAGAGCACTATGTAAAATTATTAAAAGTTGCTCTTACCAAAGAATTGGGTCCTAGCGCTAAATTGTTATATAAAATTAAAATGGAAAATACCTATGGTAATAAACTTCCATTTACTGAACAAATACCAAGTTACAACAGAACTGCTGTAAAAGCACAAGAAGTTGATGTGCCTATTGCAAATAAAAATCCGGAATTGAAAAACCCATTTATCATTCCTGGAATTCGTAATTTAAAAATTGAATCGCAATTAAATGCTAATTATAGTTTTGATAATTTCCTAGAAGGAGATTCTAACCGATTAGCTAGAAGCGCAGGTATGGCTGTTGCCAATAAACCTGGAGGAACTTCATTCAATCCACTTTTAATTTTTGGTGGTGTAGGATTAGGAAAAACACACCTTGCACATGCAATAGGTGTTGAAATAAAAGATAAATACCCTGAAAAAACAGTATTGTATATTTCGGCTGAAATTTTCACACAACAATATATTGATTCGGTAAAGAAAAATACACGTAACGATTTTATTCACTTTTATCAACTGATAGACGTGTTGATTATTGATGATGTTCAATTCTTATCGGGTAAATCAGGTACGCAAGATGTATTCTTCCATATTTTCAATCACTTGCACCAAAACGGAAAACAAGTTATTTTAACATCGGACAAAGCACCTGTTGACATGCAAGATATTGAGCAACGCTTATTATCTCGATTTAAATGGGGACTTTCTGCAGAATTACACCAACCCGATTATGAAACACGTATTTCTATCTTAAAAAATATTTTATTTAGAGATGGAGTTGAAATACCTGATGAAATAATTGAATATGTAGCTAAAAACATTAAATCTAACGTACGTGAACTTGAAGGCGCTATTATTTCATTAATTGCACAATCTTCATTCAATAAACGTGAAGTAACTATTGATTTAGCAAAACAAGTTGTTGAAAAATTTGTTAAAAATGTAAAACGCGAAATTTCGATCGATTACATTCAAAAAACAGTTTCCGATTATTTCCAGTTAGACTTAGAAACTTTGCAATCTAAAACTAGAAAACGTCATGTTGTTCAAGCAAGACAGTTGGCTATGTTTTTTGCGAAGAAATTCACAAAAGCTTCATTAGCTAATATTGGGTCACAAATAGGCGATCGCGATCACGCTACTGTTTTACATGCTTGTAAAACTGTTGATAATTTAGTAGCTACCGACAAACAATTCAAAAAGTTTGTGGAGGACATCAACAAAAAACTTTCGCTGTAATCTATGCCGCTAAAAATCTTAAT
>CAMDQL010000035.1 GCA_945905915.1 Flavobacterium psychrophilum | reverse complement strand
ATAAATGAAAAAATATTTTATACAAAAAAGTCCGTTTATAGTTCCAACAACCGATGGAAAACTAATTGAAGAACATCATGGACTAGCCACTACAAAAAATTCTGAAATTTCGATAGCTCTCATGATTGCACCTCCGGGTTGGAGCGAACCATTTCAAACACCAGAGTTTGATGAATATACCTATATTATAAAAGGTAAAAAACAATTCATTATTGAAGATGAAGTCGTTATTTTAGAAACTGGGCAATCGATTAAAATAGAAAAAAACACACGCGTTCAATATTCAAATCCATTTGATGAACCTTGTGAATATATAGCAATTTGTTCACCGGCTTTTAGTATGGAAATGGTAAATAGAGAATATTAAGGCTGTTTTAATAATTCAAGAATTCTATTTTCAACTTGTTCGGAATTCCAAATTTCCTCAATATTTTCTATGTTTAAAATTTCTTGCATGATTTCATTTTGAAAATCTCCTACGGCTAAAGCTTCTGCATAGGGTTGTAAACTAAAGGTAACTCTACTGTATAATGGCATCCATTTTTCTGGGTGTTTCTCTGAAAACCATTTTTCAATTTTCTTTTGCAGCAGAAATTTTTCATCTGCTGTTTTAGTACTCATTTCTATGAAATTTCTTCTCGAAAGTTCAGCAATAGCATCGGCGTTTGGTTTTCTTGAAATTTCGTAGGCTTTAAAAATTGAATCCCAATCGTCTCCATATTGTTGCATCATTTCGTTTAAAACCGAAATATCTTCAAAACCCGCATTCATACCGTGACCATAAAAAGGTACAATTGCATGTGCTGAATCGCCAATTAATGCAACCTTATCTTTAAATGTCCATGGAAAACATTTCATTATGGCTAAGAAACTTGTCGGATTTTTAAAAAAATCATATACCAAATCAGGAATTACAGCTTTTGTATCTGGAAAAAATTCTGCAAAAAAAGCAATTAACTTATCTTCATTTGTTAATGATTCAAATGAATTTTCGCCTTCAATAGGCATAAACAAGGTACAAGTAAATGAATTGTCTAAATTAGCCAGTCCCATCAACATGAAATTTCCTCGAGGCCAAATGTGTAGTGAATGAATATCTATTTTTGGCGTGCCATCAGCATTAGCCGGAATGTGTAATTCCTTGTAACCAATTTTCATGAATTCTTGAGAATAATCGAACATTGATTGGCGTTGCATTCGATGTCTAATTCTTGAAAAAGCACCATCGGCACCAAAAACTTTATCGTATTTTAATTCCGTCCATTCGCCTTGCTCAGATTCGCCTTCCCATAGACTTGCAGTGGCTAATGTTACATCCCAAATTTTGCGTTCGAAAAAAAATGTTACGTCTTCTGCTTCTGCTAAATCGATCATTTTTCTATTTAAAATTCCTCGCGATAATGAAAAAATTGCTTCGCCTTCATTTCCGTAAGATTGATAATTTAACTTGCCATCTTTATGATGTATAGCTCTTTTATCTACTGGAATTCCTATTGATCTTATAGCTTCATCTAGACCTACATCTTCCAATGCTTTCCAGCCCCGATTTGACATCACCAAATTAATGGAACGACCCGAAAATTCAACAGTTCTAATGTCGGGACTTCTGTCGTAAACATGAACTGTATGTCCGGCTCTTTTTAAATAGATTGCTAATAAAGTCCCTACTAAACCGGAACCTATAACAGCAATTTTTTGTGGCGTTTGCATGAAATTATTGTAAAATAGATTGCAAAAGTAAACAATAATGCCTTTTTGATACTATTTAATAAAGTGATTTTATCGTTAAATTTTATTTTGTTTAATAATTTTTATTTTTGATTAAACAAACGTACTTTTGAAAAAAATAACATGAAAAAAATAACACTTTCTGAAATTTCAAAAATGGACAAAGTGCCACGGTTAAATTTAATTAACAGTGCTACTGGTTATAAATCGGCCAACTTAATAGGGACTTGTTCTACAGACGGCAAAGAAAATGTAGCTATTTTTAGTAGTGTAACGCATCTAGGAAGTGAGCCGCCATTGGTTGGATTCATTTTACGCCCTACAACCGTTCCTCGGGACACCTACAAAAACATTAGGGAAACAGATTTTTTCACCATAAATCACATTACCGAAGAAATGATTGCCGACGCGCATCATACTTCGGCAAATTATGAACAAGGCGTTTCAGAATTTGAAGAAACAAATTTAACTTCTGAATATTTAGACGATTATAAATGTCCTTTTGTGAAAGGAAGTCCGGTGCGATTACTTTGTAAGTATGTTAACGAATACTATTTAAAAGAAAACGATTGTATCCATATTATTGCCTCAATTGAAACAATTTATGCTGAAGAAGAATTGATCCAAAAAGATAATTGGTTACAATTAGACAAGGGAAATATTGTAGCTATAAACGGATTAGATGGTTATGCGTTACCTAAATTAATTGATCGTTTTGAATATGCACGACCAAAACAAAAAAGTAAATCGAAGCTAAGAAATGGCGCATAAAAAAATCAATCTTCCCGAAAAAATTTGCAAAACCTGCCAACTTCCTTTTTCATGGCGCAAAAAATGGGAGAAAAAATGGGAAGAAGTATTATATTGTAGTGACAAATGTAGGAAAAACAAGAATTGATAAATAGATATTCGAATGTTCTGATATTCGGATGTTCGGAAAATTGATTCGAATAAAAATTAAAGCTTCTCGACTTTGCGTCTTTGCGAGCAAAAATTAAAATGAAATGAACGGATTAATTTGGTTTAGAAATGATTTGCGCACGATTGATAATCATTCGTTATACAATGCCTGTAGAGAAAATGAAAAAGTCATTGGTATTTATTGTTTAGACCCGAGACATTTTGAAACAACACAATATGGTTTCAAAAAAACAGAAAAATTCAGAACCCAATTTCTGTTAGAAACGGTAACCGAATTACAACAAAATTTAGCCGATAAGAACATCTCATTATTCGTTTATTACGGTTATCCCGAACAACTAATTCCGGAAGTAGCCGCTAAATATCAAATTGATACGATTTACATTCAAAACGAATGGACACCAGAAGAAATAGAAGTAGCAACTGAAGTTCAAAATTCAATTCCAGCGGTGAAATGGAAAACCTGTTACGACCAATTCTTATTTCATCCTGATGATGTTCCATACGAAGATTGGGAGAAAATTCCTGAAATTTTTTCCGAATTCAGAAAGCAATTAGAAAAGAAAATTCGAGTGCGACCCACAGTTGCGATTACAGGCAAACCAATTTCAAATTTAATTGCAGAAAAAACAACTATTCCAAGGTTAGAAGATTTAGGTTTTGATGAGTTCAAACAACCCAATAAAACGGCTTTCCCTTTTAAAGGTGGCGAAAATCAAGCGAATAAACGCATCGAAGAGTACTTTTGGGACACCAAAAAACTAGCAGTTTATAAGAAAACCCGCAATGGTTTAATTGGAAAGGATTACAGTTCAAAACTTTCGGCTTGGTTGGCCAATGGAAGTATTTCGGCACGAACAATTTATTGGGAAGTACAACAATTTGAGAAAAAAGTGGTCAAAAACGAAGATACGTATTGGTTGATTTTTGAGTTAATTTGGCGCGATTATTTCAAATACATTTCGCTAAAACACGGCAACAAAATTTTTCAATTGAATGGCATTTTGCAAAAAGAATACCATTGGAACCAAAATTCAAAAGCCTTCAATCAATGGACAAACGGCAACACGCCCGAACATTTTGTGAATGCCAACATGATTGAATTACAAAAAACGGGCTGGATGAGCAATCGCGGTCGACAAAATGTAGCGAGTTATTGGGCAAAAGAATGGGAACAAGATTGGCGCATAGGTGCTGCCTATTTTGAAAGTATGTTGATTGATTATGACGTGCACAGTAATTATGGCAATTGGATGTACAATGCGGGTGTTGGCAACGATCCACGTGATAGAAAATTCAATATCAAACGCCAAGCGGAACTATACGATGCCAATGGAAAATTTCAGAAAATGTGGTTAACTCATGAATTATTTTAGATGAAAACACTTCGATTACTTTTGGGCGACCAACTCAATTCTCAACATTCTTGGTTTGAAGAAGTCAATTCGGATGTGGTGTATGTAATGGCCGAAATGCGTCAGGAAACCGATTATGTGAAACATCACATTCAAAAAGTGGTGGCGTTTTTCTTATCGATGCGAAATTTTTCGGAGGATTTGATAAAACAAGGGCATCAAGTGGTTTATTATACAATTTCGGATGTAAATAATCCACATAATTTGGAACAACTGATTTTGGATTTGGTTACTGAATATAAATTTGACTGTTTTGAATACCAACTTCCCGATGAATATCGCTTGGATGAACAATTAAAATCCATTTGCGAAAAAATTTCAATTCCATCAAAAGCTGTCGATTCGGAACATTTTTATACGAGTAGAAATGAATTAGCTGATTTTTTCAAAGGGAAAAAACAACTTTTGATGGAAAGTTTCTATCGCATGATGCGAAAAAAACATGATGTTTTAATGGTCGGTGAACAACCGTTAGATGGAAAATGGAATTTTGACCACAACAACCGCAATCAATATAAAAACGAAGTTCCGATTCCGTTTCCATTGGAATTTCATAAAAATGTATCTGAAATTGTTACCGAAATTACCACTCAAAACATTACCACTATTGGAACAATTGATGCGGAACATTTCAATTGGCCTACTTCAAGAAACGAAAGTTTGCAATTGATTGATTATTTCTGTGAGCATTTTTTGGCGCACTTTGGTACTTATCAAGATGCATTGTTTAGCGGACACAAATTTCTGTTTCATTCGCGTTTATCTTTTGCAATGAATTCTAAAATGATCAGTCCGAAAGAAGTAGTTGAAAGTGTGATTTCGTATTATTTTCAACATCAAGAAACGATTGAATTGGCGCAGGTAGAAGGTTTTGTGCGACAAATTATTGGTTGGCGCGAATATGTTAGAGGAATTTATTGGAAAGAAATGCCCAATTATGCCCAAATGAACGTTTTAGAAAACTATAATCCACTACCTGATTTCTTTTGGACTGGAAAAACCAAGATGAAATGTATGCAACACTCGATTTCCCAAAGTTTATCGGAAGCGTATGCACATCATATTCAGCGGTTGATGGTGATTGGTAATTTTTCTTTGTTGGCACAATTACATCCTGATGCAGTGGATTCTTGGTATTTAGGTGTTTACATCGATGCAATTGAATGGGTTGAAATGCCCAACACAAGAGGCATGAGTCAGTATGCAGATGGCGGAATTTTAGCAACGAAACCGTACGTTTCTTCTGGAAGTTATATTAATAAAATGAGTAACTATTGCGGCAGTTGTCATTATAATGTGAAAGATAAATTAGGCGAAAATGCGTGCCCGTTCAACAGTTTGTATTGGCATTTTTTAGATGAGAAAAAACAGCATTTCGCTACTAATCAAAGAATGAGTATGATGTTAGCCTTACTAAGAAAAATGAAACCCGAAGAATTAGCCTCAACGAAAGAAAAAGCGATTTCGATTTTGGAAAATGTAGATAATTTATAAAAAAACCGAAGCTTTTAATTGCTTCGGCTTACTATTTATTTATTAAATTGAATTTTATTTCCCACATTCATTTTTTGTGATTTCGCAAAAGCACCACACATATGAAATAACATTCTTGCACCTACGTTTCCATCCCAATCGTCATCGCCAGGTGCTACTTCTACTAAATCAAATCCGATGATTTCTTTATTAGTTGCTGCTAAGCGACTGAACAAATACGCGGCTTGCTCAAATGAAAATCCACCCGGAACTGGAGTACCAGTATTGGGGCAATACCAAGGATACATGCCGTCAATATCAAACGAAATACACACTTTTTCTGGTAACGAAGCTATAATTTGGTCGCATTGTTGTTGCCACGTTTTGCCTTCGAAAGCTTCTTGTTTTAAATCCATATCCGTATGCACTAAAACTCTATCTTTCAAAGCCACTTCTACCTCTTGTTCACAAAAATCGCGAATTCCTACTTGTACAATTTTAGAAATTTGCGGAATTTGTAAGGCATTATACATAATAGAAGCGTGCGAATAGGTGAATCCTTCGTAAGCAATACGTAAATCCATGTGCGCGTCTAAATGCAAGATTCCGAAATTGTCATATTTAGTAGCTAACGCTTGATAATAACCTAACGGCGTAGAGTGATCACCTCCTAAAAGCACTACTTTTTTTCCTTGGTTCATCCAATGCAACACACGCTCTTTTATTTCTTGGTGTAATTCTTTACAAACTTTATTAATGGTATCTAAGTCCAATTGTAAAGCTGGAAAAGTAGCTACATCGTCTCCGCTCTCTAAAGCTTCGATAATAGGCTGAGCTAATCCTTTGTATTTTTCAGAATTTTTTGCCCAATGTGCTGGCGATTCATCCATGTAAATGCCTAATTTCCATAATTCTGGAAACTCTTGATGATTTAAATCGACTTGAAAAGAAGCTTCCATAATGGCATCTGGTCCTTCCGAAGCGCCTGCACCATAACTCACCGTTACTTCCCAAGGCACTGGAATTACAATTATTTCACTTTGCTCGGCTGAAAAAGGCAATCCAAAAAAGGTTGCATCAGCTAAACCTGGTTGTGAAGGGTCGAAATTGTCTATGATTTGTTGTTTTATCATTTTTTTAGTTTCGGGTTTCAAGTTTAAAGTTTCAGGTTTTAATTTTGAAACTGCAATTACTGTTTATTCAAAATCAACTGTTTCAATATTTGTCCGAACTCGTACATATCTTCAAAAGAACAATAAAAAGGTGCTGGTGCTAAACGAATTACATTTGGCTCTCTCCAATCAGTAATAACGCCATTTTTCATTAATCGTTCGAATAATTCTCTTCCTTGTCCGTGCAAATAAACCGATAATTGACAACCGCGTTCCTCTTGATTTGAAGGTGTAATTATTTCGAAATCAGCTCCTTCTAATTCATTGTCAATCTCTTTAAGAATGAATTCCAAATAAGAAGTTATTAGATTACGCTTGGAAATTAATTTAGTCATTCCAACCTCAGCAAACATATCAACAGATGCTAAATAAGGGGCTAAAGATAAAATTGGAAGATTACTTATTTGCCAACCTTCGGCACCGCGAACGGGATCAAATTTTGGTTCCATTTTAAATCGGCGTTCTTTGTTGTGTCCCCACCATCCGGCAAATCTTGGCAAATCAGCATCATTATGATGCATTTCATGTACAAAACAACCTGATGCATTACCTGGTCCAGAATTCATATATTTATAACTGCACCAAGCAGCAAAATCCACATTCCATTCGTTCAAATGTAATTCAATATTTCCTGCAGCATGCGCTAAATCCCAACCTACATAAGCTCCTTGTTTATGGCCTGCTTCGGTTATTGTTTTCATGTCGAAAACTTGCCCAGTGTAATAATTTACACCTCCAATTAAAACTAAAGCCAACTCTTCACCAACTTCTTCAATTTTAGCTAAAATATCTTCAATTCTAATATTGTGTTCTCCATCTCTTCTTTTAATTTCAACCAACGCTTCGCTAGGATTAAAACCCACCGATTTAGAATGAAAATCGATTTGACTTTGGAACATATATTGATCGCTTGGAAAGGCTTTTTCTTCGCAAATAATTTTGAATTTTTTCTGCGTCGGACGATAAAACGAAACCATTAATAAGTGAAGATTCACTGTTAATGTATTCATAACAGTAACTTCTGTAGGTTTTGCCCCTACAATTTCGCTTAATGGTGCTGCAAATCGTTCGTGATAATCCCACCAAGGTTTGTCTGAATAAAAATGTCCTTCCACGGCTAAATTAGCCCAGTCATTCATGACTTCGTCTACATATTTCTGAGTTCTTTTGGGTTGCAACCCAAGTGAATTTCCTGTAAAATAGATTACTTGTTTTCCATTTACTTTTGGAAAAATAAATTCATTTCTATAATTTTTCAACTCATCTTGAGCATCTAAACTTTGTGCAAATTCACGTGTATTTTGAAAATTCATTTGTCTTAGGTTGTTAAAAAGGTAAAAGTAGGCAAAAGTTAGAAAGTAGCAAAACCCTAAAATCTGATTTTTTTAGAAATCAGAAATAAAAAAATCCCAGCTAATGCCAGGATTTTAAATTATTATTTTTTTGTTTTAAATAATCAACATGGCATCACCATAAGAGTAAAATCGGTATTTTTCTTGGATTGCTTCTTTGTAAGCTTTCATCATTAAATCGTGTCCACAAAATGCTGAAATCATCATTAATAATGTTGATTTTGGTATGTGAAAATTAGTCACCATAGCGTTAGCTAAACTAAAATCATAGGGAGGATAAATAAATTTATTGGTCCAACCTGTAAACGGATTTAAGGTTCTTTGTGAAGAAACTGAACTTTCTATAGCACGCATAGCTGTAGTTCCTACACAACAAATTCGTCTTTTGTTTTCTTTTGCATTATTAATAATATCACAAGCTTCTTGAGAAATTTTCATTTCTTCAGAATCCATTTTATGTTTTGATAAGTCTTCTACCTCAACTGGATTAAACGTTCCTAATCCTACATGAAGAGTTACTTCTGCAAAATCAATTCCTTTAATTTCAAGGCGTTTTAATAAATGCTTAGAAAAATGCAAACCAGCAGTTGGAGCTGCAACAGCACCTTCTTCTTTGGCATAGATTGTTTGATAACGCTCTGCATCTTCAGGAGTTACCTCACGGTTAATGTATTTAGGAATAGGTGTTTCGCCAAGTTCTAAAAGTTTTTCTCTAAATTCTTCATACGAACCATCATATAAAAAGCGTAATGTTCTTCCACGAGAAGTTGTATTGTCAATTACTTCAGCTACTAATGAATCATCATCGCCAAAATATAATTTATTTCCAATACGGATTTTACGTGCAGGATCTACTAAAACATCCCATAAACGTTGTTCTGCATTTAATTCTCTTAATAAGAAAACTTCTATACGAGCTCCTGTTTTTTCTTTGTTTCCATATAATCGAGCGGGAAATACTTTTGTATTATTTAACACCATTACATCGCCATCATCAAAATAGTCAATAATATCTTTAAATAATTTGTGCTCGATTGTTCCTGTTTTTCTGTTTACAACCATTAAACGTGATTCATCACGGTTTTCAGTAGGGAATTCGGCTAATAATTCTTCTGGAAGATTGAATTGAAAATGAGATAATTTCATAAATAAAATTTAGAATTTAGAAATTAGAATTTAGATAGTTATTAATCTAAAACTAATATTGGGCAAATATACGATTATGAAATAGGCGTTGTCAAGTAAATTGATGTTTATTTTTTTTATTATACAATTGAAATGTTTAATTTTGCAAAATTCGGGATGTAGCGCAGCCTGGTAGCGTACTAGCATGGGGTGCTAGGGGTCGCTGGTTCGAATCCAGTCATCCCGACTTTTTATATTTTTTCGATTGTAAATCCGATTTGCTTTATATCTTCCCAAAAAGCAGGATACGATTTTGAAACCACCTCAGCTTCTCCAATGATAATTGGCACTTTTACTGCTAAAGGAGCAAACGCCATTGCCATTCTGTGATCTTGATAGGTAGAAATTCTTATGTTAGGTTTTATATTTTCTGATTGTTCCAGAGTTAATGAATTGTTTGTAACTGAAATAGTTGCTCCCAATTTTGTTAGTTCGGTTTTTAAAGCTTCAAGTCTATCTGTTTCTTTGATCTTTAACGTTTGTAATCCTGTTAATTGACAACTTATTCCAAGTCCGAAACAAGTAACCGCAATGGTTTGTGCGATATCGGGACAAGTATTTAGTTCCAAGTTTAAAGTTGCAGGTTTCAAGTTCTCAACTTTATCTAAAGTTATATTTTTATCATTGAAAATAGTTTCAACTCCAAAGTTTTTATAAATTTCGACCAAAGCGCTATCACCTTGCAAACTATTTTCTTTAAAACTTGATAAGGTAACTTGTGTACCAATTTCAGAAAGGGCAACAATTGAATACCAATAGGATGCTGATGACCAATCAGACTCGACTGTTATTGGGTGATGGGTAATGGGTGATGGTTGATGAGTGACTTTGATTGTGTTGTTTTCAAATACCGTCTTCACTCCTATTTCGTTCAATAAAGCCAAAGTCATTTTTATGTAAGAAACCGATGTAATTTCTCCTTCCAAAGTTAATTCCAAACCATTTTCTAATTTGGGTGCAATTAACAACAATGCCGAAATATATTGACTACTCAAGTTTGCTTGTAGCGTAACTTTATTTTTTTCCAACATTTTACCCTTGATTCTAAGCGGTGGAAATCCTGTTTGCTCTTCATAAGTGATTTCGGCTCCCAATTGATTTAGTGCGTCAACCAAAATTTTAATTGGACGTTCTTTCATTCGAGCTGAACCTGTTAAAACAACTTCTTTTCCTTCTTGAATTGCAAAATAGGCAGTAAGAAAACGCATTGCAGTTCCAGCGTGATGAACATCTACGAGTTGGAAGTTGGAAGTTGGAAGTTGGAAGTTTTGCAATGCATTCAACATCACTTCAGAATCATCGGAATTAGATGTGTTTTCTAAAACTAAATTTGGATATAAAGCTTGCAAAACTAACAATCTATTAGTTTCTGATTTGGAGCCGGAAATTTGAAGATTGGTATATAAAGTTGGAAGATTATAACTTAGTTTTATATTCACAATTACTTAAGTTTTTCATTATTTTGATGGCGGTCGTGATCGCGATTGGTTTTCAAGTCGAGTTTTTTATCAAAAGCTGCTTGTAAATTAATTCCTGTTTGATTGGCAAGACATAGAACCACAAAAACTACATCGGCTAATTCCTCGCCTAAGTCTTTGCTTTTATCACTTTCTTTCTCAGATTGTTCGCCATATCTTCTGGCAATAATTCGGGCTACTTCGCCAACTTCTTCGGTAAGCTGTGCCATATTTGTTAATTCATTAAAATAGCGAACACCGTGGTTTTTTATCCAGTTGTCGACTTCTTGTTGGGCGTTTTGTATGTCCATCTTATTTCTTTTTTTGTAATTTTGGTAGGATAAATCTTTTTAAATTGAAATTTTTCATACTACTCTCTATTTTTACTATCAATAATAATAGTTACTGGACCGTCATTAACTAGTGCTACTTTCATGTCAGCACCAAATTGTCCTGTTTGAATACTTTTTCCTAATTCAAGTTCCAAATGTTGTATAAATTTTTCATACATTGGAATTGCAATTTCGGGCTTTGAGGCTTTAATATAACTTGGACGGTTTCCTTTTTGTGTTTGAGCATGTAACGTGAATTGACTAACTACAATAACATCTCCATTTATTTCTTTCACCGATAAGTTCATAATATCGTTTTCATCAGCAAAAATTCGAAGGTTTGCAATTTTTGAAGCCAACCATACAATATCTTCCTGTTGATCTGCATCTTCAATTCCAACTAACACCAAAACTCCTTTTTGAATTTGAGCCACAATTTCGTTATTAATTGTAACTGATGATTGAGAAACGCGTTGAATTACAGTTTTCATATTATTTGAATAGTAAACTAAATATTAACTTTTTCTAGTTTCATCGCTAGCTCTTCTTTCGGCATCATAAATATCAGCACGATATTGCTCTTCATCTCCTTCTAAAATTTGTGTATAACTTTTATATCGCGACCAAGCTATTTCATCATTTTCCAAAGCATTTTTAATAGCGCAATGTGGTTCGTCTTTATGCAAACAATTATTGAACTTACAATGCTCTTTTAAAGCAAAAAATTCAGGGAAATAATCACCAATTTCTTGATTTTCCATATCTACTATTCCAAAACCACGAATTCCGGGCGTATCAATAATTTGAGCACCAAAAGCCAAATCAAACATTTCGGCAAACGTTGTGGTGTGTTTTCCTTGAGCATGCGATTCGGAAATTTGCTTGGTTTTCAAATTCAATCCAGGTTCTAATGTATTTACTAAAGTAGATTTGCCAACACCTGAATGTCCTGAAAACATTGAAACTTTATCCTTCATTAAGGCTTTCAATTCTTCAATTCCTTTTCCATCTTTTGCAGAAACCCGTAAACATTTATAACCTATTGAAGTATAAATATGCTGTAAATACAATTGTTCGTCTAGAGTTGCATTATCAAACGTATCAATTTTATTGAAGACAATAACAGCTTCAATTCCATAGGCTTCAGCGGTAACTAAAAAACGATCAATAAAACTGGTTGTTGTTGGTGGATTATTTATTGTTACTAATAAAAATACGACATCAATATTTGATGCAATAATGTGCATTTGATGCGATAAATTAACAGATTTTCTAACAATGTAATTTTTACGATCCTGAATATTTATTATGACTCCAGTAGTTTCATCGGTTGTATTTTCAAGATCATAATCAACTATATCACCCACCGCAATAGGGTTAGTACTTTTTATGCCTTGCATTCTAAATTTACCTTTTATGCGGCACTCTAAAAAATCGCCATTAACTGTTTTAATGGTGTACCAACTTCCGGTAGATTTATATACAATTCCTGTCATTTAAACTGAAAAGTTAATGCTTAAACTAAAAAAAAATCTTATAGCTATAATACACAAGTAAATTAATTAAAGCAAATATAGCATTTTTAAAGAAAATGTAACTTCAAAATATTGAATCCACTATATTAATAACTTTTTTCATTATTTTTGTATGAATTTTAAAATCATAAACATGAAAAAATTAATTTTTATTACTGCTCTATTGATGAGTAATTTTGCTATTTCTCAAAATTACGATTTCAAAATTGTTACCTCTGTAGAATCTGTAGTGCCAGGTGGTATGGGAAGATCTAGAATTATTGAAAATGGCGGAGAAGTTGATTACACACAATTTACAACTACTCGATCTAAAGATGGTAAAGAAAAAACAACCAAAGACCGTTCGGATGTTAAAATTGACGATTTAAAAGAAAGTACTTTAGTAAACTTTTATAGTTTAGTAGGGATTAATTTCCAAAATATTGCTTCTAATGATGCAATGATGACTTCTTTATTGAAAAAATACAATAAGGATGGCTGGGAATTAGTTCACATTACAAGTGCTGTTGAAAGTGACGCTGGAAAAGGGGATGGAGATGGTATTTTTATTACCCGATTTTATTTTAGAAAAACAATTAAATAAATCTAAACGCCTTAATTAATTAGGGCGTTTTTTTATTTATTCATTACTTTTTCTTGATGATTTATACTTTCTTGATGGATTGCTTTAAATAATTGCATTATAAATTCAGGACTTAAGCCAATTTCTTTCCCTTCAGAAGTCATTTTGTTGAGAATTTCGTTCCAACGTTGATTTTGTAAAATAGCTACATTTTTCTCTTTTTTAAGTTGTCCTATTTTGTCTACAATCTGCATTCGATTGCCAATAATTTCTAATAACTTTTCATCATAACCATCAATTTGCATTCTCAGTTTTGTCATTTTTTGATTATATTCACTGGCATCATCGGTTATTTTTCGAACCTTTAAATCAACAAACATTTGCTTAAGGACAGCTGGTGTAATTTGTTGTGCTGAATCACTCCAAGCATTATCAGGGTCATTATGTGTTTCAATAATTAATCCGTCATAATTTAAATCCAAAGCTTGTTGAGCCACCTCTTGTATCATTGCTCTTTTACCTGTAATGTGAGAAGGATCACAAATCATTGGCAAATCTGGGAATCGATTCTGCATATCAATCGCAATTTGCCATTCGGGATTGTTACGGTATTTTGTTTTTTCATAGGTAGAAAAACCTCTGTGAATTACTCCTAATTTTTTAATATTCGCATTATAAAGACGTTCTAAACCTCCTATCCATAATGACAAATCTGGATTAACTGGGTTTTTCAACAATACAATTTTATCGGTTCCTGCTAAAGCATCGGCAATTTCTTGCACTGTAAAAGGGTTTACTGTTGTTCTTGCTCCTATCCATAACACATCTATGTCTTGCTCGATTGCTAATTTTACATGGGCAGCAGTTGCTACTTCGATTGCCATTAATAAACCCGTTTCGGCTTTTGCTTTTTGCAACCATTTTAAACCGATTTCTCCCACTCCTTCAAAACCTCCAGGACGGGTGCGAGGTTTCCATATTCCTGCACGAAAAACAGAAACATCCGAATTCTTCAATTCGTGTGCTATTTTTAAAACTTGTTCTTCCGTTTCGGCACTACACGGTCCAGCAATTACAAATGGATGATTCAATTGAAAATCATCTAACCAGTTGCGCCAATATTTTTTATTTTCCATAGCTTTTTATTCGTTGTAAATTTACGATTTATTCTTTTTAAGCGTTATTAAAAAAAGTAAAATGTATTGGCAACAAATTAGAATTAACAAATTGAAAAAAAAGTGACTTCTAAAATACTTTTTTAAATAAATTTGAGTTCTTTTAAAAAAGGTTATTTTTGCTAAAATTTAGTACCTATGTCAATAATTGTAGAAAATATTTCGAAAAATTACGGTGCACAAAAAGCGTTAGATAATATTAGTTTTTCGATAAAAAGAGGTGAAATTGTAGGTTTTTTAGGTCCAAATGGAGCCGGAAAATCTACATTAATGAAAATTTTGACAACCTATTTAAAATCGGATAGCGGAAATGCAATAGTAAACGATCATGATGTTGTTTTAAATCAAAAAAAAGTACAAAAATCTGTTGGCTACTTACCAGAGCACAATCCGTTGTATTTAGATTTATATGTTCGGGAGTATTTAGCTTTTAATGCCGATTTACATAAAGTAGCTAAATCGAGAATAGACGAAGTAATTACATTAACAGGATTAACGCCTGAATGTCATAAAAAAATAGGCGAACTTTCAAAAGGGTATCGTCAACGTGTAGGATTAGCAACTGCTTTACTACATAATCCTGATGTATTAATTTTAGACGAACCTACCACAGGGTTAGACCCCAATCAATTAGTAGAAATTCGCGAATTGATTAAAAATATTGGAAAGAATAAAACCGTTTTTCTATCTACTCACATTATGCAAGAAGTAGAAGCCATTTGTGACCGCGTTATTATAATTGATAAAGGAAAAATTGTTACCGATAAAAAATTAACCAACTTAGTTAGCGATCAAACCGAACAAATCATTGTTGTAGAATTTGACAAACAAGTAAATGAACACGATTTTGCTTCTTTACCTAATTTAAAAGGAGTAAAAAACCTAAACCATGCTATTTGGGAACTTACATTTTCTTCTGATATAGATATGCGAAGTGAAGTGTTTGATTTTGCACAAAATAATGGATTAAAAACCCTTCAGATTTCACTAAAAAATAAAAATTTAGAACAAATCTTTCGAGAAAAAACCGGTAAAAAATAATTTAAAAAATGTCTTTCGCTATTGCTTTAATATTTTCTGCTTTACCCATAGAGTAATAATGGAGTACGGGCATTCCTGCAGCGACAAGTTCTTTACTTTGTTGCGTACACCATTCAATACCAATTTGTTTTACCGCATCATTATCTTTAGCTTTCACAACAGACATAATTAAATCATCTGGTAATTCAATACTAAATCGGTGTGGAATTAAATTTAGTTGTTTTTTTGTTGAAATTGGCTTCAAACCTGGTATTATTGGAACAGTAATTCCAGCCGCTCTGCACTTCGCAACAAATTCGAAAAATTTCTGGTTATCAAAAAACATCTGAGTGATGATGTATTCGGCACCGTTTTTAATCTTTTGTTTTAAGAAATGAATGTCGCTATCTAAACTTGGAGCTTCCATGTGTTTTTCGGGATATCCTGCAACTCCGATACAAAAATCGGTTTTAGATGAATTTTGCAAATCGGCATCTAAATAAATCCCGTTATTTAAATCGTTAATTTGCGAAACCAACTCAGAGGCATATGCGTGACCATCTTTTTCTGGTTTAAAATAAATTTCACTTTTTACCGCATCACCTCGAAGCGCTACCACGTTATTGATCCCTAAAAAATCTAAATCAATTAGTAAATTTTCGGTATCTTCTTTCGTAAAACCACCACACAAAATATGCGGAATGGCATCTACATTGTATTTGTTCTGAATTCCTGCACAAATCCCTACCGTACCTGGTCGTTTTTTTACAATTTTCTTTTGTAATAAGCCGTTTTCTAATTCCTTGAATTCATATTCCTCTCGATGATAAGTTACATCAATGAATGGCGGATTAAATTCCATTAACGGATCAATACTATCAAAAATAGATTGAATATTTTGACCTTTTAAAGGCGGTAAAATTTCAAAAGAAAACAAAGGTTTTCCGTTTGCGTTTTCTATGTGTTGTGTTACTTTCATTTTTTTGTTTTGTTTCAAGTTTCAGGTTTCAGGTTATTGAACTTTAAACTTTAAACCTGAAACAACTATTTTTAATCTGCAATATTTGGTGCTAACCATTTAGTTGCTGTTTCAATTGATATATTTCTTCTATTTGCGTAATCTGCCACTTGGTCTGATTTTATTTTTCCTAACCCAAAATACTTGCTTTCTGGATGAGCAAAATAATATCCTGAAACTGAAGAAGCCGGCCACATTGCCATACTTTCGGTTAATTTTACACCAATATTTTCCTCCACTTTTAAAATACCCCAAATAGTTGGCTTTTCTAAATGGTCTGGACAAGCCGGATATCCTGGTGCAGGACGAATTCCTTTGTAATTTTCTTTAATTAATTCTTGATTGGAAAGTTGTTCCTCAGAAGCGTATCCCCAAATTTCTTTTCGAACTTTTAAATGTAAATATTCTGCGAAAGCTTCTGCTAATCTATCGCCTAAAGCTTTGGTTAAAATGGCATTATAATCGTCTAATTGGCTTTCAAATTCTGCCGCTTTTTCATCTACGCCAAAACCAGTTGTCACACAAAA
>CAMDQL010000034.1 GCA_945905915.1 Flavobacterium psychrophilum | reverse complement strand
ATGTAATACCAATAAAAACAAGTAACAAAATGAATAGCATAGAATAATGGGTATCGGTTTTTTAATATTCGACAAAGGTAAATAATAAAAAGAAATTGGGCAATTAAATAATATTCACTTCTGCTTCAATTTCTATCCCAAATTGCGTTGCTATTGTTTCTTGAATATTTCTGGAAAGCGCTACAATTTCGGCACCCGATGCGGTTCCATAATTGACTAAAACCAACGCTTGGTTTTTGTGCACACCAGCATCTCCAAAACGTTTGCCTTTAAATCCAGCTTGCTCAATTAGCCAGCCAGCGGGAACTTTTACATGGGTTTCAGAAACAACATAATGCGGCATTTCAGGATGAAGTGCTTTTGCTTTTTCATACGTTTCATTAGAAACAATAGGGTTTTTGAAAAAACTTCCACTGTTGCCTAATTCTTTTGGGTCGGGCAATTTACTTTGACGAATGGCAATCACTGCGTTGCTGACCTCTTTTAATGTTGGGTTTTGTATGTTTTGTTTTTGTAATTCGGTTTCAATTGCGCCATAAGTTGTTGATACATTATGGTTTCTTTTTGATAATTTAAAGCTTACCGAAGTGATGATATATTGATCTTTTAATTCATTTTTAAAAACACTTTCACGATATTCAAATTTGCATTGTGCATTAGTAAATGTTTCAATTGCTAATGTTTTTTTGTTAAGTGCTTCACAAGAAAACATGGTATCTTTAATCTCAACACCATAGGCACCAATGTTTTGAATAGGTGTTGTGCCAACATTTCCAGGTATTAATGATAAATTTTCAATTCCACCAAAATTTTGATCGATGCACCAAAGCACAAATTCATGCCAATTTTCGCCAGCTTGCGCTTTTACAATGGCAAAATCATCATTTTCTTCAACGATTTCTCTTCCTTTTAAATTAATGTGAACTACTAATTTTTGAATATCCTGAGTTAAAAGCATATTACTTCCGCCTCCCAAGATGAAAATTTCGTTATTTTTTGAAAGGATATCTTTCAATTCTTCAACTGAAGTAACCGAAACAAAAGCAATTGCTTTAGCTTCAATTCCGAAAGTGTTGTAATTTTTTAACGATTGATTCTGTATGATATTCATATTATTAATGTAATTATAATTCTTTTCTCAATTCTTCTTCGTTTACAAATTCATTCTTGCTGAAGGTCTCTTTACCATTTTTGTACACAAGGATAACCGGTAAGCCTTGATAACCTAGCGCATTGAATAGCGATTTGTTTTTGTCGGCATCTATGCGATGAATAGTAACTGTATTTGCTAATTCAGTATTCATTTTTTCTAAATAAGGTGCCATTTTTTTACATGGCGCACACCACTTTGCATAAAAATCTATAACAACTATTTTATCTGAAGTAAGTAATTTAGCATATTCTTCTTTTGTCATCCCTGTCCAAACTGCATTTGACTGAGGATTTGCATTACTCCAAGCTAAATAACCACCATCTAATTCTAGTACCTCTTTGAATCCTAATTCGGTTAGTTTAGCAGCTGCTTTTTTACTTCTTCCGCCGCTTAGGCAATAAACAAGAACAGGTTTTGTTTTGTCTAATGAAGTAAGTTGCGCATCGAAATCATTGCCATTCCAGTCGATGTTTAAAGCATTTTCGATATGACCGCCATTAAATTCATCTTCCGTTCGTACATCAATAAGCTGTGCGTTGATTGTTTTATCCAAAGTAGATTTAAATGCCGCTACGTCTACACTTTTAAAATTTTGACTATTTGAGCAACTAATAGAAAATATAATAATTATTGTTGCAATGATTGATTTTACGTTTTTCATTATTAAATATTAAATATTTTATAGGATTGGTGTGTTTCTTTAATAATAAGTTCAGTTCGTTCTGCATGCGTGTCCGAAATAAAAATTTGACCAAAAACAGCATCATTTACCATTCCAACTATTTTTTGAACACGTGTTTCATCCAGTTTATCAAAGATATCATCAAAAAGTAAAATAGGCAATTCACCACTTTGTTTTTTCATGAATTCAAATTGGGCAAGTTTCAGTGCGATAAGAAATGATTTTTGCTGACCTTGTGAGCCAAATTTTTTGATTGGAAACCCCTCAATTTCAAATATTAAATCGTCTTTATGAATTCCAGCACTTGTATATTGAATAATTCGGTCTTTTTGTATATTATCTTCTAAAAGTGAAAGTAGATCGTTTTCGAATAATTGACTTTCATATTTTAAGGCAACTTTTTCATTTCCTCCCGAAATATTAGCATGATGTTTTTCAAAAATGGGAACAAATTCTGCTAAAAAATGCTTTCTTTTTTCAAAAATAAGTTGCCCAGAACTGCTTAATTGCTCATTATAAATGGATAAGTTATCTGCGTCAAATGTTTGATTAACTGCAAAATATTTCAACAAAGCATTGCGTTGTGAAAGTGTTTTTTGGTATTGAATTAATAGTTGTAAATAGGAGGAATCCAGTGTAGCAATTACGCTATCAATAAATTTTCTTCGGGTTTCACTTCCTTCTACAATTAAATCAGCATCTGAAGGTGAAATAATGACCAAAGGAATTAATCCAAGATGCTCCGAAAGTTTATCGTACACTTTTCCGTTTCGTTTGATGGTTTTTTTCTGACCTTTTTTTAAACTGCAAACAATTTTTTCTTCTTTATTGTTTTTTTCAAGTAAAGCATCAATTACAAAATACTCTTCGCCGTGTTTGATATTTTGTATGGCTAACGGATTAAAATAACTTTTTCCGTAGGCTAAATGATAAATTGCATCTAAAATATTGGTTTTTCCAACACCATTCTTTCCGACAAAGCAGTTGATTTTAGCATCAAATTCAAATTCAATTTGAGCTAAATTTTTATAATTAAGAAGTGATAATTGTTTCAAAAACACTATATTGCTACTTTAAATTAGGTCTAAAAATAAGACATTTTGCAAAAGTATATTGAATTATGTAAAAATATCTACAAAAATGGTTTTTAATTTTAATAAAAATTATCTTTTTGCACCTCCTTAAATTTAATATAAATGGCAACATATAACAAAAGAGGTTACAAAGCACCAAAACCAGAAGAAGCTAAAGTTGGTAATGATTTTGAGGAAGTAGTAGATGTAAGTAATAGTACTACAGCTGAGGTTTTTAATAAATTAGATGAAACTGCTTCAAGAACTGAAGACTGGGTTGCTAAAAACCAGAAAGTAATTTTAACGTTTGTAGGTGTAATTGCAATTGCAACTTTAGGTTATGTTTTGTACAATAAATTTATTGTTGAGCCAAAAGAAGAAAAAGCAACTAACGAAATTTATCAATCGCAACAATATTTTCAACAAGCAGTTGATGCCACTACAAAACCAGATTCATTGTATAACTTAGCGCTTAAAGGCGGTGAAGGAAAATTAGGATTTGTTGGTATTGCAGAGGAATATGCTGGAACCGATGCAGGAAACCTAGCTAATTATTATGCAGGTATGTCATATTTAAATATTGGTGATTATAAAAAAGCCATTTCTTATTTAGAAAATTTCATATCAGAAGATGCTATTTTAAAACCTTTGTCTATTGGAGCTATTGGTGACGCTTTATCTGAAACTAATAAAATTGATGATGCAATTTCACATTACAAAAAAGCGGCTGAAGCAGCAGAAAATGATTTTACAACCCCACGCTTTTTATTCAAAGCAGCTCAGTTGTTAGTCGTTTCTGGTAAAAAAGCAGAGGCTAATAAATTATTTGTTGAAATTAAAGAGAAATATGAAACTTCTAAAGAAGGTATGAATATTGATGCATATATTGCGATGACTGAATAGTATGGCAACAGAAAATAAAAATTTATCTAATTACGATAAAAACACAATCCCAAGCGCGAAAGATTTTCGGTTTGGGATTGTTGTTTCAGAATGGAATGATCAAGTAACCGAAGGATTGTATAACGGCGCATTTTCTGCCTTGACAGATTGTGGCGCTTTACCTGAAAATATAATTCGATGGAATGTTCCAGGAAGTTTTGAGTTGATTTTTGGAGCACGTCAAATGCATGAAAAATTAGAATTAGATGCCGTAATCGTTATTGGTTGCGTCATTAAAGGCGAAACCATGCATTTTGAATTTGTTTGCGAAGGTGTAACACAAGGCATGAAAGATTTAAACTTACTTTATGATGTGCCCACTATTTTTTGTGTGTTGACAGATAACAACATGCAACAATCTATTGATAGAAGTGGAGGAAAGCACGGAAATAAAGGTATAGAAGCTGCGATTGCTGCGATAAAAATGGCAGATTTGAATAGAAAGTAATTTTTAGTTGCAACAGCTTAAAACTATAGATGTACTACCTTAAAGCTCTTCTGTTTTCTAAAATTTTATTTTAACTTTTAAGAATACTATTTCCAGTATAAAAATTCATAAATTTGTAACATAACTTAATAATAATCCTCAGATTAATGGCTGCAAGTATTATTCAACTATTACCTGATCATGTTGCAAATCAAATTGCTGCCGGGGAGGTTGTACAACGTCCTGCTTCTGTGGTTAAAGAACTATTAGAAAATGCCGTTGATGCAAAAGCTTCGGATATTAAATTAATTGTAAAAGAAGCCGGAAAAACATTAGTGCAAGTTATTGATAATGGATTAGGAATGAACACAACTGATTCAAGATTGTGTTTTGAACGCCACGCAACTTCAAAAATTCGTCAAGCCGAAGATTTATTTGATTTGCACACCAAAGGGTTTCGTGGAGAAGCATTAGCCTCAATAGCAGCTATTGCTCACGTAGAAATGAAAACCAAACAAGATCAGGAAGAATTAGGGAATCATATTGTTGTTGAAGGAAGTAAATTAATCACACAAGATGTGGCGGTTTTGCCTAAAGGAACTTCTTTTGCCGTAAAAAACTTATTTTTTAATATTCCTGCGCGTCGTAATTTTCTAAAATCGGAAACAGTTGAATTTCGCCATGTGATGGATGAATTTCAGCGAGTAGCTTTAGCCCATCCCTCAATTTCATTTACCTTAATTCATAATGGAAGTGAGTTGTATAATTTGCCGAGTTCAAATTTTCGCCAACGAATTGTTGCTGTTTTTGGAGGAAAAACGAATGAAAAATTAGTACCCGTTTTAGAAGATACCGAACTGGTTAAAATAGCTGGATTCGTAGGAAAACCAGAATATGCGAAAAAGAGTAGAGGCGAACAGTTTTTCTTTGTAAACGATAGATATATCAAAAGTGCCTATTTACATCATGCCATCATGAGTGCTTATGAAGGCTTGTTAAAAGAAGGAAATCAGCCTAGTTATTTCTTGTATTTGCAAGTGCCTCCTCACACAATTGACATCAATATTCATCCTACCAAAACCGAAATTAAGTTTGATGACGAGCATTCGTTATACGCTATTTTGCGTTCGGCTGTAAAGCACAGTTTAGGACAGTTTAATGTGGCTCCGATTTTAGATTTTGAGCGTGATTCCAATTTAGATACTCCGTACCAATATAAAGATAAAGAAGCCGATTTTCCTACTATTCAAGTAAATTCAGGGTTTAATCCTTTTGCAACTGAAAAACCTTCTAAATCACTTTCATCCTTTGGAAGTTATAAAAATGAAACTACGCAATCAAATTGGGAAAGTTTATACGTTGGTCTAAAACAAGATACTGAAGAAATTGCTTCGTTTTCTTTTGAAAGTGAAGAAGTTACCGGTAAATTATTTGACGAAAACGCTGTGGAAACGAGTACGAATTCAACCTATCAAATTCACAAAAAATATATTGTAAGTACTATCAAATCGGGAATGCTTGTTATTAATCAAAAAAGAGCGCACCAACGTATTTTGTACGAACAATTTTTAACAAATATTACGATTCAAAAAGCAGCTAGTCAACAATTGATATTTCCATTGGAATTATATTTTTCTTCAGATGAAATGCAATTATTAAGTGAATTAAGACTTACTTTAGAAAATACTGGTTTTGTTTTTGACGCCTTTAATTCAGACGCTGTTCAAATTTCGGGATTGCCAGTTTTAATGTCGGAAAGTGAAGTTTCAATTGTTTTGGAAGAATTAATTAGTAACTTACAAAATGAAGTTCCAGAAAGTAGTTTTTCGCAAAGTGATACCATTGCAAAATCAATGGCAAAAAGTTTAGCAGTCAAAACAGGAACTTATTTGACAGAAAAGGAACAAGAAAATTTGGTAAATTCGTTGTTTGCATGTAAAGAGCCAAATGTTTCTCCGTTTCAAAAACCAACCTTTATTACCTTAACGGTAGATGATTTAGATAAAAGATTTGCACTATGATGAATAACATGACCGATACTGTAAAGCAGTTATTGATTTTAAATATATTATTTTTTATTGGCGCTCAATTTGTGCCGCAAGCCACTGATTTATTAGCTTTACATTATTTTGAAAGTGATAAATTCAAATTGTGGCAACCCATATCGCACATGTTCATGCATGGTGGATTAATGCATATTTTCTTTAATATGTTTGCTTTGGTATCATTTGGGAGTGCTTTGGAGCATTTTTGGGGACCAAAGAAGTTTTTATTCTTTTATTTTACTTGCGGATTAGGTGCGGCTCTGATTCATTCAGGGATTAATTATTATTATTTTCATGATGGATTAAATACTCTTGTTTTAAATGGTTTTAAAGAAACTGAAATTTTGAATTTAATTAACGAAGGTAAATTCATGACTTCTTGGCAAGCAGTTTTAGCTCCAGATACGTTTGAAAATATGATTGGTGCCTTAACACCAACTGTTGGTGCTTCAGGTGCAATTTATGGATTGTTAGTCGCTTTTGCTTTTATGTTTCCTAATGCTGAGTTAGCTTTGCTATTTATTCCGGTGCCTATCAAAGCCAAGTATTTTGTGCCAGGAATTGTACTTTTAGATTTGTTTTCAGGAGTAACAGGTTATAGTATTTTTGGAGGTGGAATTGCTCATTTTGCTCACGTTGGTGGAGCTTTATTTGGTTTTATAATGATGTGGTATTGGAAGAAAAATCAGTTCAATCAAAATCGTTGGGACAGATAGTTATATTTGAAAATAAAAATAAGAGGAAAGATTAAAGATGAATATTTTAGATGACATACAACTTCAATACAAAACTGGAGGGATGGTACAAAAGTTAATCTTTTGGAACATTGGGCTTTTTGTTTTGTTTTCTCTTACAGAGGTTGTTTTGAAGTTTTCTAATATTGCGTTTACTTATTTTGATTTTGTTGCCCTTTCTTCAAATACGACCGAATTTTTAGCAAAACCATGGACGCTTGTTACGTTTAGTTTTTTTCATGCAGGAATCTTTCATTTGATTTTTAATTTGTTGGTTTTGCATTTTTCTGGAAGATTATTTAATACCTATTTTACTGATAAACAATTGTTTGGTGTCTATCTTCTAGGAGGAATTTTTTCAGGATTGACTTTTATTTTACTCTATTTTTTATTAGGAAAAACCTCTTTATTAGTCGGAGCAAGTGGAGCCATAATGGCACTATTAATTGCTTCGGCAACTTATGCGCCTTTTATGTTATTACGAATACCTTTGATCGGAATAGTGAAATTATGGCACGTAGCTTTTGTTATTCTTCTAGTCGATTTAATTCAGCTACCTCTTGAAAATATGGGTGGACATTTAGCACATCTTGGTGGTGCTTTTTTTGGGTTTATTTATATTAAACTTTTACAATCGGGAATAGATCTTACAAAGCCTATTTCTTCTTGCATAGACGGTATAGTATCATTTTTACAACCTAAAAAGAAAACTCCTTTTAAAAAAGTACACCGCAATACAACAAAAAAAAGTGTACATTCGTATAGTCAAAACAAAGACATCACTCAAAAACAGATTGACGAAATTTTAGATAAAATTAGTAAATCGGGGTATGATAGTTTGACTAAAGAAGAAAAAGAATTTTTGTTTAAAGCAGGAAAATAACTAAAATGCAAAAACAAAGTTGGTGGTCTAAAATAATGTTTTATTTAAATATAGCAGTGGCTATAGCTAGTTTTGTTGCTTATACATTACCTTTTTTAGCACCTAAAGCATTTCCATTTCTTAGTGTTTTAACGCTTATTTTACCTTTTTTCTTAATGGTAAATTTTTTATTTTTTCTGTTTTGGTTATTGCAGTTAAAACGTCAAATGTTGCTCTCTGGAGTGTTATTATTACTTGGAATTTCATTTTTAAATAGATTTTATAAATTTTCTGAAATTAATCTTCCTGAAGATCCAACCGATTTTAAGTTGATGAGTTACAACGTTCGTTTATTCAATCTATACGAATGGTTGCCTAATGATGATGTTCCTTTTCAAATTTCAAATCTATTATTAGATGAGCAACCCGATATTTTATGTTTGCAAGATTATTCGCCAAATGATGATGTAAATGTGAATATGTTTAAATATAAGTTGATTAAATTAGAAGGCGATCGTCTCAAATTTGGACAAGCCATTTATTCAAAATTTAAAATAGTAAATTCAGGTGAAATTGCATTTCCTAATTCGTTCAATAGTGTTATTTATGCTGATATTCTCAAAGAAAAAGATACTTTACGTGTGTATAGTATGCATCTAGAATCTATTAAAATTAGTGCAGATATCAATCAGGAAATGGACGAAAAGCGATCTAAATTCATTTTCAATAACATTAGCAAAGCATTTAGTCAACAACAAAATCAATCGGAATTAATTAAAGAGCATTATTTGTCGTGTCATCATCCAAAAATTATTTGTGGCGATATGAATAACAGTGCTTTTTCATACGTTTACCGAACGATTAAAGGTGAATTGAAAGATGCTTTTGAAGAAGCAGGTTCTGGATTTGGAAAGTCCTATAATTACAAATATTATCCAGCTCGAATTGATTATATTTTTGTGGAACAAAACATTGAAGTCAAACAATTTTCTTCCTTAGATTACTTTATTCAGAGCGATCACTTTCCACAAGTAGCACGTCTTAATATTAACACTCCAGAATAATTATAATTGTTGATTCCTTAAATAATCCTCGGCATATCTACCTTCGTTAAACAATAGATCTAAAATGCTCAAATTGTTTATAAATCCTTGTTTATCACCAAATACCTGAGTATATTCTTCAATTTGTGTACCGTCTTTTTTACCATTTACTAATGATCTAAAATCGATATATTCTGTAACATCATGAAAATATTCGGTAGTTTTTTGGGCATCAATTTTAATGCCTAATGATGAATTTACTAATTCAAATAGCTCCAAATTCAAATCCATCAAAAACTCTTGTTTCTTTTCGAATAGAGGACGAAAATCATCTTCAAAATATTCAAAGAAAGGCGAAGTTCTATAGGCTGCTTCTAATGATTTGAAATGATTTTTTTGCCAAGCAAAATCATTTTCAATACGAACATCCTTATATTTTTGATGCTTATCGATACTATGTTTTATGGGAACATTTAATAATTGAATGCCATTTGGACTATAAATATACATTCTGTTTCTATTGGTTTGTTTTTGAAAATTGTCTTCCATTTCAAAAGTAACCGAATCAGCCTGAATCATTGCAATATAATGACTAATTGAAGGGAAATAGGTAGGATGTATAAGAATGTTCATTAAGCTTCTTCCTTCTTCTTTTTCTTGTTTCTAAAATAATCAAAAGCAAAATAACCGGCTAACGCAAATAAGAAATATTTAAAATAAGATTGTGGTTGACCTGTGCCACTTACTGTGGTGAATAATCTATCCCAACGGATGCTCCAATTTTTAAGACCATCGTTGATTCCATCAATACTCATCCAAATAAAAATGGGTTTTCCTACAATATGATCGGCAGGTACAAAACCCCAAAAGCGCGAATCTAATGAGTTATGACGGTTATCTCCCATCATCCAATAATAATCTTGTTCAAAAGTATAAGATGTTGCAATTTGTCCATTAATTCTAATTTCATTACCATTGATTTTTAAATCGTTTCCTTCATATTCGCCAATAACTTTTTTATAAAAAGGGATGGTTTCACTATTCAAAACTACTGTTTTTCCTGCTTCAGGTATATAAATTGGGCCTAAATTATCTACGTTCCAATTTTTTGTACCAGGAAAAATTGAGGTATCAGTACCTTTATGTATAATACGTTCAACTTTAGTAATTCCAGGGATATTTTTAATACGTTCAACAGATTCAAGAGGTAAAGCACTAAATAAAAGTGTGTCATTAGCTATTTGTCCGAATGCATCTGTAATATGAAGTTCTTCCTTGATATAGTCTAAGTTTACTTGTGTTTTTCCATCCCAAGCTGCTTTATAGGAATATTGCGGTTTAGCTCTTTCTGGAAGTACTGATTCTTTTCCATTAATATAAACAACACCGTCTTTTATTTCAATTTTATCACCAGGAATAGCCGTGCAGCGTTTTACATAATTCGTTTTTTTATCAATTGGCTTGTCGTATCGTTTATCTGCAGCTTTATACATGTGGTATAAAGTATCAGCTGGCCAGTTAAAAACCACAATATCATTACGTTCTATTTTTTGTAAAGCTGGAAATCTAAAATAAGGCAATTGAGGTTTAGCGGTATATGATTTTACTTTTACAAACGGTAAAGTATCATGAACCATTGGAGCGGCAATAGGAGTCATAGGTGTTCTAGCACCATAATGAAATTTACTTACAAATAAGAAATCGCCCACCAATAACGATTTTTCTAATGATGAAGTAGGAATGGTAAACGGTTGGATGAAATAGGTGTGAACTAAGGTAGCAACTACAATAGCAAAAGACAACGAACCTAAAGTGTCCATCGTTTTGTTAGGTGCTTTTAAGTCACGTTTTTCATGATACGTTACTTCTTGTGTATAATTTACATAGGCAATGTAAAGGCCTAAGGTAAACACCCCTAAAAGCATATCAATTGTTGATTTTTTGCCGAATGTTCGTAAGGTTTCAATCCAAATAATTGGAAACAAAAACAAATTGATAACGGGAATGAATAGCAATAATATCCAATATTTTGGACGATTAATCATTTGCATCAACACAATTCCGTTATAGACAGGAACAAATGCTTCCCAAGCTTCTCTATTTGCTTTAACATATAATTTCCAAGTTCCAATTCCGTTAAGGACTTGAACAAATAATATTAAAAGTAACCAACCAGATATTTCCATAATTTTAAATTTTAGAAAAAAGAATATAGAGTATAGAATAAAGACTTTATTCAAGTCCGTTTTGAAATCCAATTGTCATTCTCTGAAATTCTTCTATTTTATTTTCAATTGTTTGATGTATATTATTGTCTATGTTCAATTATCTTAAACCCAAAACATTTTTCATTGTAAAAACTCCTTTTTTTCCTATAAGCCATTCGGCAGCAATTACGGCTCCTAAAGCAAATCCTTCTCTGCTGTGAGCGGTATGTTTGATTTCAATTTGATCGACTTCGCTATCATAAAAAATGCTATGTGTTCCAGGAATATTTTCAATACGTTTTGCGTCGATGTGTATTTCATTGCTAATTGGTGTTTCTAATGTCCAATTGGCATAATTTGTGTTTTTGATAACGCCTTCAGCTAATGTTATTGCTGTGCCACTTGGCGCATCTAATTTTTGTGTATGATGAATCTCCTCCATTGAAACGTTGTATTGTTTCAAATTTGCCATCATTTTTGCTAAATATTCATTCAATTCAAAAAACACATTTACACCCAAGCTAAAGTTAGATCCATAAATAAAGCTTCCATTTTTTTCTTCACACAATTGAACCATTTTCGGATAGTTTGTTAACCAACCCGTTGTGCCTGAAATTACAGGAATTCCATTATTTAAACATTCCGAAATATTAGCGACCGCACTATCGGGAACACTAAAATCTATGGCAACATCAGCATTTTTTAATCCGTCAAAAGGAGTGTCTTGGTCTTTTTTTAATACAATTTCATGACCGCGTTCTAAAGCTATCCTTTCGATAACTTTTCCCATTTTTCCGTAACCTAAAAGTGCTATTTTCATTCTCTATTAGTTGGCTTTTAAAGAAATTGTTACTTAATTATTTGTTAAAAATTATAAGTAAGTGTCAAACCATAATTGTATTTATAATCGATTTCATTTTGATTCAAATCGGGTTTTACCGATAAATTATCATTAACATTAAATTGCATTAAGTGCGCATCAACATTAGCATCAATAATATTAAAAATATAAATTCCTGCGGTAATTAATGCTGATAAATCTCTATTTCTTTGGTGAAATTTTTGACCACGAATAACCCAATCGTCACTTTTTCCTCCATAAATTGGATGATTTGGATTTGCAGTTCCATCTAAACGTCTTTTGTATTCGTCTCTATAATTATGATATTTTCCTTGGTTCCAAGTGTAAGAATAGATCCCAATTCCTAATCCAAGATAAACAATAGGTATTTTCCAATATTTTTTATTGTAAGCTTGACCTAAACCAGGAAATACGGCAGAATAAAAAGCGGCTTTTGCAGGGGCATTTGGGTTAATAACGGTTCTTGTTGTGTCAGCCGCACGCAAGGCTATTTCTTTTTGAGCATTTGCATAAAAGTGAAACAATAAAAAAAATAGTATGTAATGAAGTCCTTTCACTAGGAGTTTATTAATTTTAAAATGCGATTAAAGTCTTCTTCAGAATGAAAAGGAATCGATATTTTACCCTTTCCGTTTCCAGCTACTTTTACATCAACTTTAGTTCCAAAATAATTTGCAAAAACTTTTTTCTCGGTATCTTTTATTTCAAAAGAATTTGATTTTGTTGATTTGGCTGCTCTTGGTTTTAAGCTTTCTTGATAGTTTTTTACTAAAGCTTCAGTTTCTCTAACCGAAAGATTTTGAGTAACTACTTTATGATAAATATCACTTTGAACATCTTGATTGTCAATATTTATTAACGCTCTACCGTGTCCCATAGAAATAAAACCATCTCGCATTCCTGTTTGAATGATTGGGTCTAATTTCAATAATCGTAAATAATTGGTAATTGTTGAACGTTGTTTACCAACACGCTCACTCAATTCTTCTTGTGTTAACTTAATTTCCTCAATAAGTCGTTGGTACGAAATAGCTACTTCAATTGGATCTAAGTCATGACGTTGAATATTTTCAACCAAAGCCATAACCAAGGATTCATTATCATTTGCCAAACGGATATAAGATGGAATTGTTTTTAATCCGATTAATTTTGAAGCACGTAAACGTCGTTCTCCCGAGATTAATTGGTATGTATTAAAATCTAATTTTCTAACTGTTATCGGTTGAATTACGCCTAATTCTTTAATCGATTTTGCTAATTCTTGTAACGTATCTTCGTTGAAATTAGTTCGAGGTTGAAACGGATTAATTTCAATAGATTCAATATCTAATTCAATAATATTTCCAACTAATTTGTCAGCATTTTTATCCGCAACTGAATTAATATCGTTGTCTGGATCTTTTAATAAAGCTGATAAACCTCTTCCTAAGGCTTGTTTTTTTACCGCTTTTGTCATCTTTCTATTATTGATTTTTTTTAATGATTTCTTCTGCCAAGTTTAAGTAATTTGATGCTCCTTTACTTGTTGCATCATAATTAATAATACTTTCTCCAAAACTTGGTGCTTCACTTAATTTGATATTTCTTTGAATTATTGTTTCAAAAACCATATCGTTAAAATGCTTTTGTACCTCCTCAACAACTTGATTTGATAATCGTAAACGCGAATCGAACATAGTTAATAATAATCCTTCAATATCTAAACTTGGATTATGAATTTTTTGTACACTTTTTATTGTATTAAGTAATTTTCCTAATCCTTCTAAAGCAAAATATTCACATTGAATAGGGATAATAACACTATCTGCAGCTGTTAATGCATTCAATGTTAACAGTCCTAATGATGGTGCACAGTCAATTATAATATAATCGTAATCGTTTTTTATGGTTTCCAATGCTTGTTTAAGCATGTACTCACGATTTTCTTTGTCAACCAATTCAATTTCAATGGCTACTAAATCAATGTGAGCTGGAATTACTGAAACATTTGGAGCAGAACATGAAACAGTTGCCTCTTGAGGGGTAGCGCTATGTTCTATAACTTGATACGAACCAATTTCAACACTTTCTACGTCAATCCCTAATCCTGAACTCGCATTGGCTTGAGGATCGGCGTCAATTAAAAGCACTTTTTTTTCTAAAACTCCTAAAGATGCCGCTAAGTTCACAGAGGTAGTTGTTTTTCCTACTCCGCCTTTTTGATTGGCTATTGCAATGATTTTACCCATTTGATTATTAAAAAATTTAAGTGGTAAAAATACAATTATTTATGGTTTTTTCAAGTCAATTTTGTTAACAATGGGTTAAAGTCTTTGCTGATGGTTTTAAAATAGGGAAAAAATATTTTATTAGTAAAGTTTTTTGTTGATAAATAAAAAAAAGCACGAATACTATTTGTGCTTTTTTGATTTATTAATCTCGTTTTGGAGTGTTTTTTTTAACACGTTTCTCTTCTTTTTTCTCTTTGGCAGTTTTTAAAGGTTCTTTTTTTGCCGTTTTCTTTGCGTCTTGACTTTTTGCCATAATAAATAAGTTTTTAGTAAATATAAATTAAATAATGACTCTGCATTGTTTTTGGACCACAAATTTTAAAAATTTTACTTCTTAATCAGCTAATAAGACTTCTAAAATACTAATGGCGGCTTCACTAATCTTGGTTCCAGGACCAAAAACCGCTACTGCTCCAGCATCAAATAAAAATTGGTAATCTTGGGCAGGAATTACACCGCCAACAATGACCATTATGTCTTCTCTTCCAAATTCTTTTAGTGCTGCTATTACTTGTGGAACCAAAGTTTTGTGTCCTGCGGCTAAAGAAGAAACACCTAAAATATGTACGTCATTTTCCACGGCTTGTTTTGCTGCTTCTTGAGGTGTTTGGAATAACGGACCAATATCCACATCAAAACCAACGTCGGCATAACCCGTAGCAACTACTTTCGCGCCACGATCGTGTCCGTCTTGTCCCATTTTTGCAATCATAATACGAGGACGACGCCCTTCTTTTTTTGCGAAAGCATTAGCTAATTGTTTTGCTTTTTCAAAACTTTCGTCATTTTTAATTGCTGCACTATACACGCCACTTACTGATTTAATTTGTGCTTTATATCTTCCGAAAACAACTTCTAAAGCATCACTAATTTCGCCTAAGGTGGCTCTGTTTCTTGCTGCTTCTACCGCTAAAGATAGTAAATTTTCTGTATTGTTTTTCCCATGTAAATGGGAATCTGCACTTTTTGTTAATTTTGTTAAACAATTTTGAACTTTAACTTTATCGCGAGTCGCTTTAATATGTTCTAATCGTTCAATTTGTTGTTTGCGCACCATATCATTATCTACATCCAAAATATGTAATGGATCCTCTTTTTCCAAGCGGTATTTATTTATTCCAACAATAATATCTTGACTACTGTCAATTCGTGCTTGTTTGCGTGCGGCGGCTTCTTCAATTCGTAGCTTTGGAATACCAGCTTCAATTGCTTTTGTCATGCCTCCTAATTCTTCTACTTCCTCAATTAAAGCCCAAGCTTTCTCTGCAATTTCTGCTGTTAGACTTTCCACATAATAACTTCCTGCCCAAGGATCAACTGTTTTACAGATTTTGGTTTCTTCTTGTAAAAAAATTTGAGTATTACGTGCAATTCGTGCCGAGAAATCGGTTGGTAAAGCAATTGCTTCGTCTAACGCGTTGGTATGAAGTGATTGAGTTCCTCCGAAGGCTGCTGCGGCTGCTTCAATTGTAGTTCGGGCAACATTATTAAACGGATCTTGTTCGGTTAAACTCCATCCTGAAGTTTGGCAGTGGGTTCTTAAAGCTAATGATTTTTCGTCTTTTGGGTTGAATTGTTTCAATAACTTTGCCCAAAGCATTCTACCCGCTCTCATTTTAGCAATTTCCATAAAATGATTCATTCCAATTGCCCAAAAAAACGATAGACGAGGAGCGAATTCATCGATTTTCATACCTGTTGATAATCCTGTGCGAATGTATTCTAAACCATCTGCAAGCGTATAAGCCAATTCAATATCGGCAGTAGCTCCGGCTTCTTGCATGTGATAACCCGAAATCGAAATCGAGTTGAATTTTGGCATATTTTTACTCGTATATTCAAAAATATCGGCAATAATTTTCATCGAAGGCGTTGGTGGATAAATGTAGGTATTTCGCACCATGAATTCTTTCAAAATATCATTTTGAATCGTTCCTGATAACAGGTTAGGAGCAACACCTTGTTCTTCCGCCGCAACTATGTAGAAAGCCATAATGGGTAAAACAGCACCATTCATCGTCATTGAAACTGACATTTCGTCTAACGGAATTTGGTCGAAAAGTACTTTCATATCTTCTACCGAGTCAATCGCAACTCCCGCTTTTCCTACGTCACCCACCACTCGTTCGTGGTCAGAATCATACCCTCTGTGTGTGGCTAAATCGAAGGCAACGGATAAACCTTTTTGTCCAGCCGCTAAGTTTCTTCTGTAAAAAGCATTACTTTCTTCCGCAGTAGAAAATCCGGCATATTGACGGATGGTCCAAGGTCGGCGAACATACATAGTAGCGTATGGTCCGCGTAAATTGGGTGCAAAACCAGCTCCAAAACCAAGGTGCTCTAAATTGGAAATATCTTCTTTAGTGTAAATTGGTTTTAACTCGATGTTTTCGGCTGTGATGAAATTGTTAGAATCAGTGCTTTTCCCTTTTCCCTTTTCCCTTTTTCCTATTTGTAAATGTTGTATATCTTTTCTCATGATTATTGCTCTTGAGATAATCGTTCTTGTTCTACTTTTTCAGCCAAACGTTTTTCAATAATCGGAGTGATTAAGGTTTTTCGCGAGTTTTGTTTTACGAAAGGATACAATTCCAAGTCGTTTTTCATTTGGTCGTTTTTGTTCGGATACTTGTTGGTTCCTAATAAAACTT
>CAMDQL010000033.1 GCA_945905915.1 Flavobacterium psychrophilum | reverse complement strand
CTTTAATTGATTATTCCAGGATTGATTTTTAATAAACATTTTATAAATTTTACCAAAAATATAAATTTCTATTGCAATATGGCTTTATTACTTTGTAACTTTGACCATATAGAAAAAGAAAAATGATTTCGATTACTCAAAAGACACTTCAAGATTTAGAATTTGAAACCATATTAGAAACTGTCGCAAGTCGCTGTAATACAGATATTGGCGAAACAAAAGCTTTGGCAATTACTCCATTTAATGATAAAACGGAATTGTTAATCAATTTGCAACAAACAGCAGAATATCTCTCATCTTTTTCAAATAATAATGTAATTCCAAATCATGGGTTTGAAAATATTAATTACGAATTAAAATTTTTAGGAATTGAAGATAGCTTTTTAGAAGTCGCTAGTTTTAAGAAAATTTCTAACCTTACCGAAACAGCCATTACATTAATTCAGTTTTTGAAGAAATTTGAGACCTATTATCCAAATTTATACAAACGAACTGCATCAATTGAATGTGTAAAGTTAATTATTCAACGAATTGATGAAGTAGTTGATAAATTCGGAATCATAAAAGACAATGCATCACCCGATTTAATTGACATTAGACGAAGTATTAATGTGGTGCGTGGAAAAATAAATCAAAGCTTTGGAACGGCTTTAAGCCAATATAATTCATTAGGATATTTAGACGATATCAAAGAAACAGTTGTAGAAAACAGAAGAGTTTTAGCTGTTTTAGCCATGTATCGAAGAAAAGTAAAAGGATCCATTTTAGGAACTTCAAAAACGGGAAGCATTGCCTATATTGAACCCGAAGCTGCTCAGCGTTATTCTCGTGAATTGAACAATTTAGAATTTGAAGAACGTGAAGAAATCATGCGTATTTTAAAACGTTTAACCAATGAAGTCAGACCCTTTATAGAAACCATAACCGCTTATCAAGAGTTACTTAGTGATGTAGATGTTATCGCTGCCAAAGCCAAATATGCCAATAAAATCAACGGAATTCTTCCCACAATAACTGATGAAAAGAGATTGTTTTTTAGAGAAGCGTTTCATCCCATTTTATATTTAAATAATAAAGAGAAAAACGAAATTACCTATCCACAAACGATTGAATTACAAAATGAAAATCGAATAATTGTAATTTCTGGTCCCAATGCCGGCGGAAAAACAATCTCATTGAAAACAGTTGGCCTACTCCAATTGATGCTGCAATGTGGCATCTTAATTCCTGTTCATGAACGAAGCGAAACCTTTTTATTTGATCGAATATTAACCGATATTGGCGACAATCAATCGATTGAAAATCATTTGAGTACCTATAGTTATCGTTTGAAAAACATGAATTACTTCTTAAAAAAATGTAATTCAAAAACGTTATTTTTAATTGATGAATTTGGAACTGGTTCTGATCCAGAATTGGGCGGTGCTTTAGCTGAAACCTTTCTAGAAGAATTTTATGATAGAGAAGCATTTGGAATTATAACAACACATTATAGCAATTTAAAAATTCTAGCTAACGAATTACCATTTGCTTCAAATGCAAATATGCTTTTTGATGAAAAATCATTAGAACCTATGTATAAATTAATACTAGGTCAGGCAGGTAGTTCATTTACATTTGAAGTCGCTCAAAAAAATGGGATTCCGTATGGATTAATAAATCGTGCAAAGAAGAAAATTGAAGGAGGAAAAGTACGATTTGATAAAACCATAGCTACCTTACAAAAAGAGCGTTCTAAACTTGAAAAAACGTCTTTAAATCTTAAAGAAGAAGAAACAAAAGCACGTGAAGAAAGCAAAAAAATGGAAACTATTAACGCGAAAATTCAGGATAAATTAGAGCGCTATCAAGAATTATATGATGCTAACCAACGATTAATCTATATTGGACAAAAAATTGATGATATTTCGGAGAGTTATTTCAATAATAAAGATAAAAAAATACTCATCGGAGAATTTTTAAAAATGGTTGAAATTGAAAATTCCAAACGTAGAAAATTATCTGTAAAAGAGAAAAAGGTTAAAGAAGTTATTCAGAAAAAAGTTGTTGAGGAAGTTAAAGTAAAAGTAGAAGAAATTCGAACCGTTAAAAAGGAAAAGAAAATCAAGGCTAAAATTGAAGAAGATAATAAACCAAAAGTAATTCTAAAAGTAGGCGATCGAGTGCGAATGATAGACGGAAAAGCAATTGGTACTATCGATACTATTGAAAAGAATAAAGCCACTGTTAATTACGGAATTTTTACTTCAAAAGTGAGTATCGATCAATTAGAATATGTTCAGCCAATTTAATTGTATTTATGGAACTTCAAAATTTACCAAAAGGAAAAAAAATTATACTGTTTGATGGTGTATGCAACCTGTGCGATGCTTCAGTTCATTATGTAATTAAACATGATAAAAACGATCTTTTTAGGTTTGTTGCATTACAATCGGATTTAGGTCAAACTATTTTAAAACACATTGGCATAAACCCAATACATATTGACAGTGTTATTTTATATGAACCTGAAGTTGCCTATTATTATAAATCTTCCGCTGCTTTGGAAATTGCCAAAGGACTAGAAGGAATTTTTACATTAGCTACTTTATTTCAAATTTTACCAACTGTATTAAGAGATTATGTTTATGATTATGTGGCAAAAAACCGATATAAATGGTATGGAAAAAAAGAGGCGTGTTTAGTTCCTTCTCCAGAATTACTTGCAAAATTTTTATAGCATAATAATTATCATGTTTCTATTAGTAAAATTAAACTAGGTTTTCAGTTGAACAAAAAAAAATACGATCAAATAGGCTTACCACAGTCATTATTGGATTAGTTGCAGCTGTTCTATTGATGATGGGAAGTAAAAAAAAACGACCAGTAATTAGCTAGTCGTTTTTAAAAATTGTTATTATAAAAAGAAATTATTGTTTGATAAATTTCTTAGTTGTTTTTCCTTCTGCAGTTTCAATAGTTACAAAGTAAACTCCAGCATTCAAATCAGAAACATTTATTTGAGATAAAGAATCCGATTGTTTTTTTACTATTCTACCATTAATGTCAACAACTGAGATATTTTTAATTTCAACATTATTAGGATTTGAAATGTTTAAGATTGAAGATGTTGGGTTTGGATAAATTGAGAATAAGTTTGAATTAAAAGATTCTGATGATGCAGGTAATTCAATTACTAAATCATCTACACTAAACCCAGAGCCATAATTATCAAATCTAATTCCAACATATTTAGCAGAGGTTCCCGCACCAAACACAGGATAAGATGCAAGTTGTGTGCCATTTACTCTTAAAATGATTAAAGTTGCAGTTCTTTCAATTACAACATCATACCATTGATTTGCAGTATATGTACCAACATTTGTGCTTAAAGTAGTACCATCGTTAAAATCAATTGTACCTTGGTAGTCAAATCTAAGATCTGCTACAGATACTAAACTAGTTCCATCAAAATCAAAAATTTGAAAAAGATAGTCAGAATCAGCATTAGATTCAGGGTAAAATCTATGTCTGACAATAAAAGCATTATCGTAACCTGAATAAAATGGTGACAAAACACCTGCATAATAACTCCAGTTACCAGCATTACTTGTAAATCGTAGAGAGTTAGTTCCAGTAATAGCTCTATTGTTCGCTACATTCGCTAAGGTGCTATTCATAGTATTAGTAGCAGTAGAATTTAACAAACCCCATGTGTTACCAACAGGACCTTGAGTATTAATAGCTGTTAAAGAATAACCCTCAGTAGTTTCAAAAGAAACGTTTACCTGAGAAAAAGCAGTTAAAGAGATTAAAGAAATTAAATTAAGTAAAGTTTTTTTCATAATAAAAAATTTAAAGTTTATACAAAGATGTAAAAAAAATTTGTAAAAAAAATTAATTTTTTGTGATTTTATCTATCAAAAAATAATCAGCAATTACTAAAGCTGCCATTGCTTCAACTATGGGTACAGCTCTAGGAACCACACAAGGATCATGTCGGCCTTTGCCTCGTTGTTCAATAATTTCACCATTATTGGTTAAAACATCTTGTTTTTGTAACAATGTAGCAACTGGCTTAAAGGCTACCCTCAAATAAATATCCATTCCGTTTGAAATTCCGCCTTGTATTCCTCCAGATAAATTCGTTTTAGTGGTGCCGTCTTCATTATATAAGTCATTATGCTGACTTCCTTTCATCGTTGCACCACAAAATCCGCTTCCAAATTCATATCCTTTTACGGCATTAATAGATAACATCGCTTTTCCTAATTCAGCATGCAATTTATCAAATACAGGTTCTCCTAAGCCAATGGGTACATTTTGAATGACACAAGTTATGATTCCTCCTATTGTATCTCCTTCTTTTTTTACTTGAGTAATTAATTGCTCCATTTTTGCTGCTGTTTCACTATCTGGACAACGAACAACATTACTTTCAATTAATGAAAAATCTAAATCTTGATAAGGTTTATCGATAAAAACATCACCAACAGATGATACAAAAGCATTAATTTTGATATTAGAAATTATTTGCTTAGCAACAGCTCCACCAACAACCCTACACGCAGTTTCTCTTGCCGAACTCCTTCCTCCTCCTCTATAATCATGAATTCCGTATTTTTTCTCATAGACATAATCTGCATGACTTGGACGAAAACTATCTTTAAGATGCGAATAATCTTCTGTCTTATGATTTTCATTCGGAATTATAAAACCTATAGGCGTTCCAGTAGTTTTACCTTCAAAAATACCTGATAAAAATTTAACTTCATCAGCTTCTTTTCTTTGGGATACAATTTTGGATTGTCCTGGCTTTCTTCGAGCCATTTCTAGAGCTATTCTTTCAAAATCTAAAGTTATTCCTGCCGGACATCCTTCAATTATACCGCCAATAGCTATTCCATGTGATTCTCCAAAAGTGGTCAACTTCAATAGTTTACCAAAAGTATTTCCTGCCATAATTTGACTTTAAGTGATATTACAAAGTTACTATATTTATATAAATAAGGAGCTGCAATGAAAATTAAATAAAAACTATGAATTATATAAAACTATTGGCATATTTTTTGAAATTAAATAATTAAATTTATAAAAATAAATTAATATGAAAAAAGTAATTTTAACTGCTGCAATGTTATTCGGAATAGCATTAAGCACACAAGCTCAAGACATTTCAAAAAACACATTGGGTTTACGTATAGGAGATAATGATGGATTTGGAGCTGAGATTTCGTATCAAAGAGGTTTAAGCGCAAATAATCGTTTAGAGTTAGATTTGGGTTGGAGAAATAGTAACGAAGTCGATGCCATCAAATTAGCAGGTTTATACCAATGGGTATGGAACATTGATAAAGGTTTGAATTGGTATGCCGGAGCTGGTGGCGGACTAGGAAGTTGGAGCTATTCAACAAATGGACAAAGTGATAGTGGTACCATCTTATTTATTGCAGGAGATTTAGGAATCGAATATAATTTTGATTTTCCATTGCAATTATCACTAGACATAAGACCTGAAATTTATTTAAACTCAAATGATTACAGAGAAAATAATTTTGGACCCGATTTAGCATTAGGCGTTCGCTATAAATTTGATTAATTAATTTGTAAAAAAAGGCTCCCTAACAGGAGCCTTTTTTTATTCTTCAATGATTATACTTTTTGCCTTTGGAATTATTGTAATACAATACGGATTTGTTATTGCCATTGTAACTGGTTTTCCAGCCTCAGGAATAGTTTCATTTTTTTTAACCCATAAAATATCTTTTTCCCAATGTATTGACACAACATCTATTGAATAACCTCCAGTGTTTTTTTGTCCTTGATACAGGATGATAATATCATTTTCTTTAAAATTGACAGTAACTAATTTATTAAATTCAGATTCGTCAATTTTCAAAGATTCGATTAATTTGATATAATCTTCATTATTAGTAACGTGAACATATCCCAACTTTTCATTTCCGCCATTTGAATTTTTATAAATTGTAGAAAAAGTTGGCGGTAATACATTCACCTTTGGAGCAATGCATGAAGTGAAAAATAAAAATAGTAGTGAGAGTGCTTTAATCATTTTTGGATTGAATTGCTTGATAATAAACTTGTTCATATAAAGGCATAATTTGCTGAATATCAAATAATTTAGCGGTTTCTAATGCATTAACTTTAAATTGTTTAAGTAGTTCCTCATTCGTTAAAAGAGAAATAGCATCTTGACTCATTTTTTCTACATCGCCTACATCGCTTAAAAAACCTGAATAACCCTCTTTATTTACCTCAGGCAAACCTCCAGAATTGCTAGAAATAACAGGTACTCCACAAGCCATTGCTTCTAGTGCCGCTAAACCAAAACTTTCGGTTTCAGAAGGAAGTAAAAATAAATCTGAAAAACATAAAATTTTATCAATCTCATTGCTATTTCCAAAGAAGATCACTTTATGTTGAATACCTAATTCTTGACATAAATATTCTGCTTGCTCTTTTTCAGGACCTTCGCCTACCATCATTAATTTTGAAGGCACTTTTTTCTGAATTTCATAAAATATCTTAACCACATCTTCAATGCGTTTTACTTTTCTAAAATTAGAAATATGGGTTATAATTTTCTCATTTTCAGCAGCCATCAGTGAACGATGACAGGGAGAAATCTCTATCGCATTTTCTTTGGTTAGTTCAATGAAATTTGGAATAACCAAAATCTCATTTTTAATATCAAACAGGCGATATGTATCTTCTTTCAAACTTTGTGAAACACTAGTAACCACATCTGATTTATTGATACTAAAACTCACCGCAGGTTTGTAAAATGGATGATTTCCTACTAAAGTAATATCAGTTCCATGCAAGGTAGTCACCATTGGAATATGGATACCTTCATCAGCTAACATTTGTTTTGCCATATAACCTGCATAGGCATGTGGTATCGCATAATGCACATGTAAAACATCAATTTTATACAATTTAACCATGTCTACCAACTTGCTCGAAAGCGCTAATTCATAGGGTTGATAATGAAAAAGTGGATATTCTGGCACATGCACTTCGTGATAGTGCACATTTGGGTTCAACAAGGCTAAACGCACTGGCTGACTGTAAGTAATGAAATGAATTTCGTGTCCTCTTTTAGCTAATTCTAAACCAAGTTCAGTAGCAACTACGCCACTTCCGCCAAATGTAGGATAACAAACTATTGCAATTTTCATTTATTTATAATTTGAATTAAAATTACCACTTCTATTTTGGGTAATAATAAAATATATGTTAATTTATTTATTGAAAGTTTTTTCGTAGGTTTCAATCCATTCGGCAACCGACATTTTTTTTGCTAATTCCCCAATTAATTCAGAGGGAATATTATCTGGCTTTTTAATTCGTAAGCAACTTTTACCAATATCTAATTTTTGTTTAGAATGTTTCGGATATTCTGCTACAAACCAATCATACAATTCAGGTTTTGCATAAATTCCCATGTGATAAAAATTGATGCTATTTTTTTGACTCGCGAATGACATAAATGGCAAAGGTAATTCTGGCGAACAATTATACCCTTTTGGGTAAATAGAATGAGGAACAACATATCCTATCATTCCGTAACTAATTTCTTCTTGAAATCCTTCTGGAAGATTCTCTAAGATAATAGATCTTAGCTTTTGCAAGGCTGCTCTTCTATCCTCTGGAGCTTCGTTGATATATTGATCTACTGATGTTGCTTTCGAAGTCATATTAATGAATTATTGCTTCATAAATTATTTTTTGAATATTTTCTCTGATATTCTCTTTTGATAATTTATTGGATGCATTAGAATCGGGATAGGTTCTATTGGATAAAAATACATACACAATTTCTTGATCAGGATCGGCCCAAGTCATGGTTCCAGTAAAGCCAGTGTGACCAAAACTTGTTAACGAAACACATCCACATGTTGGTCCTTCTGCACCTAATTGTGGTTTATCGAAACCAACACCTCTCCTATTACCATCTTTACAAAAATAGCAGGTATTAAATTTCTGTAAGGTTGTTGCCGATATATATTGCTTTCCACCATAACTTCCTTTCTGTAAGTACATTTGCATCATTTTTGCGATATCTAAAGCGTTTGAAAATAATCCGGCATGACCCGAAATTCCGCCTTGCATTGCTGCAGCCATATCATGAACATAACCATGCACGGGCTGGTATCTAAAATAGGTATCATTTTCGGCAGGAATGATTACATTTTTTTCAAATTGATGCAACGGATTATAAGTAATTGAAGTTGCTCCTATTTCATTGTAAAAATTATTCTTTGCTAAATATTCTAGCGATTTTTCATTTTGCTTTTCTAAATATTCTTTGAATAAAATAAAGGAAAAATCACTGTATTTGTATTGTTTTTTCGGAAGTAACGGACTGTCTGATATAGCTTTAATAATGGTATCGTTATAGTCTCTTCTTAAATATAAATCTTCAGCAACTTTTGATTGAAATTCAACTGTGGGCCTAGTTCTATAATATTTCTCACTTGGTCGATTTAAACTATCTAAAGTAGCTTTATAAAACGGAATCCACGGCTGAAAACACGCTTGATGTGTTAACATATCTAAAACCGTTGCATCTTCTTTATTTGAACCTCTAAAAACAGGCAACATCGATTTTAATTTGGTTTCCAAAGTTATATTTCCTTTATCAAATTCTAACATAACATTTGGTAATGTGGCAATAATCTTTGTTAATGAAGCAATATCATACAAATCGGTGTTTTGAACTTTTATTGCACCTTCTTCATACGTATGATTTCCAAATGATTTCTGATAAATTACTTTTCCTTTTCTAGCAACAACTACTTGTAAACCAGGTGTCATTTTTTTATCAATCGCATAAGTAGCTATCGAATCTATTTTGGTTAAAATTTTAGAATTCATTCCAACATTTTCAGGTACTTCAAAACCTAAACGCTCAATGGCTAGTGTTTCGATTCCTTCATTGACTTTAAAATGTTCTTCTATTGAAACAGGCAATTTCCCTTTTGCACCAAGAGCTCCAAAAATAACTTGAGGCACAACCGTTTGAGCAATAGCATTATTTTGATATCCAATAATTATTGATTCTATTGACTCAAAATTTTTGATGTTTAATAACGAATAAGGTTTGGTGAAAAATGATAAAATAACATCGTTTTGCTTTGCAATTTGGTTAATCCAAAGTAATTCTCTAAACGTTAAATTATGATTTCTCCAAGCACCATCCGATTTATGATAACCAATAATAACCTTTGTATAATCTTGTAATTCTACTAATGCTGAATCTAAATTTTTTGTAGTAATTTCGGTTATCGAGGCATAATTTTTAAGCTTTGTTAGAAATACATCCGAAGTGTCATTTCCTAATTTTACGTAAGCAATTTTTTCTTTATTTAATTGTGCTAACGGAATTGATTTGGTTTCATTTTTTATAACCGTTACGGCATTTTCATATAACTGATAATTTAATGCTTCATACTCAATAGCATTTAAATCTTGATACAAATTATCTAAAACGATCGGTTGATAGTTTTTTAAATTGGCCTTGTATTTATAAGCTAAAATTTTCTTTACCGAATAGGCTAAACGATCTTCAGTTAATCGTCCATCCACTTTTGCTTCGTTAAACTTTTTAATAGCAACCGGAACATTTTCAGCAAAAAGCAATACATCATTTCCGGCTAAAAAAGCTTCTAAATCAATATCCCCAGGTTTTTTAAAATTACTTGCTCCTTTCATATTAAGGGCATCAGTAAAAATTAAGCCATTAAACTGTAATTCATTTTTTAGAATATTGGTAACCACATTATAAGAAATCGATGTGGGATAATTTTCTCTCGCTTCAATACTTGGTACATTCAAATGCGCAACCATTATGCTTGTTAAACCATTTTTAATCAATTCTTTATATGGATACAATTCGACTTGATCTAATCTGTTTTTGTCAAAGAAAAGGATAGGTAATGTATGATGTGAATCGGTAGAAGTATCACCATGACCTGGAAAATGTTTTGCAGTTGCATAAACGCCTTCTTCTTGTAAACCTTTCATTAAAGCCAATGCTCTTAGGGTGACATTTTCTTTTGTTTCGCCAAAAGAACGATTGCCAATTATAGGATTTTTTGGATTAGTGTTAATATCTACAACCGGTGCAAAATTAAAATGAATTCCCATTCGCTTGGATTGTTTTGCCATTTGATTTCCTGCCTTTTCAATCAATTTCATATCTTGAACGGCGCCAAGGGTCATATTCCAAGGATATCGATAAGTAGAATCTAAACGCATGCTTAGCCCCCATTCTGCATCAATTCCAATGAACATTGGTACTTTAGATTTTGCTTGATAACGATTTGTTAGTTTTGCTTGTCTAACAGGACCGCCTTGAAAAAATATTAAGCCTCCAATTTTATTCTCTTCAATTAATTTATCAATCGATTTGTTATGCGCTTCATCTTTATTAGAATAAGCCGCTACCATAAATAATTGGCCTATTTTTTCATCAAAAGAAAGTTGATTATATACACTATCAACCCAAACTTCTTGCGAAAGATTAGATTTTATTTGTCCGATTGAACTAATTGAAAAAAGTAAAAAAACGAGTATATATCGCATGTAATCAATGTTTTTGTAATAAAAAAATCATCATTAAAGTTGAACTAATGATGATTTTCAAATATAGTGTAAATAATCGTTTTAGAAAAATCTATTGTGCCAACTTTCACCAGCAGGAACTTCCCAAAAATCTTGCCATTCTCCTACTGTATTTACTAAATTATTAAAAACAACGGTATTTGCAGAAACCGCTTTTTCTTTAGCTAATTTTTTAAATTCTAATAGTGTCTTAAAGGTAACGTGTTCCCCCATTTTAAAAGTCACATTCATTTTGTCTAATAAATCAACAGCATATTTTTGCTCTATTTGTTGAATAAACTGAACCGAGGCGTCTATAGAACAACCAGTTGCCGCTTGTACTTCTTGATTAACAGCAATAATAATAAACCGATTGTATTTGGTTAGAAAAGAGGCTTCTAGTGCGTGTCCGTGAGCACTCCAATTTTCTAAAAATAATCCTAAATCACGTTCAATATCTTGAGTTTCTTCGTCAGAAAATTTTCTATTAGATTGATAAATCCAAATTTTAGCTTCTTCTGGTAAGGTATCAAAGGGTACGTACATTATTATTTTTTGATTATATCGGTTACTACTTTATAAGATACAAATTTTGATAATTTAGCATCATATAATTCTAATTCATAATAATAAACTTCTACAGCGTCGTTTACTTTTACTACTTTATCTGTTAATAAAAAAGAATTTTCAAAACTACTCAACAGAATAAAATGATTCATTTTTCCTGAATCTTCTTTAACAGAGAATGCTAAAAATTGTTCCGATTTTAATTCTGTAAGTTTGCCTGAAATCATTTCATCGGGAGTTTCTTCTACAACTTCCTGATTTTCAGAATCGTCATCAAACATAAATTTAAAAATTGCAGGACACGTTTTGGCCATTTCTTTGCCAACATCATAGCCTAATTCCTCCATCTTTTTTTCATTGTTAATTACATCTTTTCCATAATGTCTATCAACATCTTTTTCAAAAGCATTAATGGCTTCAATAATGCAAAGCCCTAAAGTCATTTCAAAATTATCTTTTGAAATTTCTTCTTTATTTGCACATTCACAAGATTTTTCTGACATTTTTACAGCCAATTCTTCCTTTGATAATTTTTGTGCAAAAACAGTGCTAGAAGTAATAATTAGAAGAAGTAATATGATTTTTTTCATCATTTAAAAATTTATTGTTTGGGTAAATATATATTTTGTAAGGTCTATAGTGATCTAAACCTGTATTATTTATAAATCGTTAGCATTCGCAATTAATTCGGCAATGTCATAAATTTTAACATCACTTTCTTTTTCTTTATGTTTAATTCCATCGGTTAACATGGTATTACAAAAAGGACAACCAGCAGCAATAATTTCGGGCTGTGTTGCTAGAGCATCTTCTGTTCTTTCAATATTGATGTCTTTATTCCCTTTTTCGGGTTCTTTAAACATTTGTGCTCCACCTGCTCCACAACATAAACCATTAGCTCGAGATCGTTTCATTTCAACCAATTCGGCGTCTAATTTTTGAATTAAATCCCGAGGCGCTTCATAAATATTATTAGCACGACCTAAATAACAAGGATCATGAAATGTAATGCGTTTTCCTTTAAATTGACCGCCTTCAATAGTTAATTTACCTTCATTTAATAATGACTTAATGAACTCAGTATGATGTAAAACTTCATAGTTTCCTCCTAATTCTGGATATTCATTTTTTAAGGTGTTGAAACAATGAGGACAAGCTGTAACAATTCGCTTCACCTCATAAGCATTCATAACCTCAATATTGGTAACGGCTTGCATTTGAAACAAGAATTCATTACCTGCTCTTTTAGCGGGATCACCTGTACAACTTTCTTCGGTTCCTAAAACTGCAAATGAAACATTAGCACTGTTTAAAATCTTTACAAAAGCTTTTGTAATTTTTTTTGCTCTATCATCAAAACTTCCAGCACATCCTACCCAAAACAAAACATCAGGCTGTTTGCCTTGTGCCATCATTTCGGCCATTGTAGGAACTAATAAATTTTCTGACATAATTATATATTATAAAATTAAAAGTAGTTGATTTTATAAGTTTTATAAACTTAACATTATTACTTAATTATTATTGATTTCCGTCATCAAATACTTGAATGGTTACTTCTTTGTCAATCAAATCGGTAAATTTACCCTTGTAGCGAGTAGCTTTAACTAAATGATTATCAATCCAATGGTAATTTCCCCCTCTAGGTTTTCCCATTAGCATTCCGTGATATTTGAACCCATGTAATTTCAACCAATCTTCGGTAACTGCTCTATGCGCTTCAGTACGTGAGGTAAAAAAGAAAATAATATGTCCTTCATCATACCATTTATTGAGGGTTATCATTGCGTCGGGATAAACCGCAGCGGTAACCATTCTTTCTGGTTCCTCATTTGGAATATCATCACAAATAGTTCCATCTATATCAATTAAATAATTTTTAATGCCTTCAGGTAAAATAGGACTTAATTGTTCTCCATTTACAGATAATGCTTGTAATTTCCCTTCGATTTCTTCTTCTTTCATTATAAAAAAAATTGTTGTATTTATGCTTCAGTAGACCAATTCAATCGATCCATTTGATTGTATTGCCATGGTGCGCCATTATTCTCAATATTGGTCATTACATTATTTAATTCGTTTGGAGCGGCGCTTTGTTCCATTACTAAATAACGACGCATATCAATAATAATTGAAAGCGGACTAATGTTTATTGGACATTCTTCAACACAGGCATTACAGGAAGTACAAGCCCATAGTTCTTCGGTTGAGATATAATCATTCAACAACGATTTACCATCATCAACAAAAACGCCTTTATTAAAATCTATATTTTTCCCCACTTCTTCTAAACGGTCTCTTGTATCCATCATTATTTTTCTTGGAGACAATTTTTTACCCGTTTGATTAGCTGGACAAGATGAAGTACAACGACCACATTCGGTGCAACTGTATGCATTTAGTAATTGTACCCAATTTAAATCTTGCACATCAGAAGCACCAAATTTTGCAGGAACAACATTAGCATCTACAGGCGCTGCAAATGGATCGGCATTTGGATCCATCATTAATTTTACTTCATTGGTAACACTTTCTAAATTATCTAGTTTACCTTTTGCGTTTAAATCGGCATAAAAAGTATTAGGAAATGCTAATAAAATATGTAGGTGTTTAGAAAAATATAAGTAGTTCAAAAAGATTAAAATACCAACAATATGAAACCACCAAGCAACTCTTTCAATACTTACTACTATTCCTTCGCTCATTCCATTAAATAATGGTGCTATAAATTGTGATATAGGAAAACTCCCTACTTGATTGTAATGTCCTATTTCTAAATGTTGCAAATGGAAATCAGCGGCATTCATTAATAAAAAAAATGACATTAAAATGACTTCAAAATATATAATATAATTTGCATCTTTTTTAGGTTTTCCCGTTAAATCAGAACTTTCAAAACGAGCTAATTTGATAGTGTTTCTTCTAATCCAAAATATAAAAACAGCAAGAAGCACTAATACAGCTAAAATTTCAAATGAAGCGATTAAAACGTCATAAAAACTTCCCATGAATGACAATACTCGATGAGTGCCAAAAAGTCCGTCAATAATAATTTCAATCACTTCAATATTGATGATGATGAAACCTGCATATACAATAATGTGTAATATACCAGCAATTGGACGTTTTACCATCTTAGATTGACCTATAGCAATCATTGCCATGTTTTTCCAACGTTCTGAGGAATTGTCCTTTCTGTTGACATCTCTTCCAAGATTGATATTTCTAATTAGTTTTTTTACGTTCATCGTGAAATAACCAACACCAATGGCTAAAACTAATGCGAATAAAATATTATCTAAATAACTCATAAGACTGATAATTTATTTTTTAATTGTATCATTAATAGGAGCTACGTAAGGTTTGTTTTTCTTACCAAATAAAGAAACATTTACATAACGAGTTGGGTGCAATCGAACGTCTTGTAACAATAATTCCAATTCTTTTGATGTCTTAGCAAAATTAGTGTAAATGGTTTCGTCCTTAATCAATTTACCCATTGTTCCTTTACCTTGTTCTAACTCGGCCATAATTTTATCAACCTTAGCTAATGTTTTTTCTAAATTTTTAACTGTTTGACCCAAATTTGCTTTTGCTAATGAATCTGATATTGTTGCAAAATTTCCAGTTACTTTATCAACATTTTTAAGTGTGTTGTTAAATTTAGATTTGTTTTCAACAAGCAATTCATTAATATTTTTTGAGGCAACACTAAATTCAGAAAGCGTAATATTAAGCGAAGCAATACTATTTTTCAGATTTTGGCGGGTTTGCGTATCTAAAATATCATTAACATTTGTAAACATTGCATCTGCATTCACAAGTAATTCCTGAATTTTTGCTTGTAACGGTTCAAGTTGTTGCGCTAATGCATCGGTCAAACCTAATTTACTTGAAGCTTGCAAATAATCGCCCGATACTGTGTAATTTTTATCCAATAGATTCGGTTTAATAGCAATTTGTCTACCTCCTACCAATCCAGAATCATAGATTTCTGCGATGCTTGATTTTGAGATTGGAAAATCAGTAGTAATGTGAAGTTCTACTAATAATTTACCATCTGGATTAATTGTAATTGAATTGACTTTTCCAATGGTTAAACCATTCAAAGTTACTGGTGCAGATGTTGCTAATCCTGCTACATTTTCATAGACTACAAACAATTTATTGCTGTTGTCAAATAAATTTTTTCCTTTCAAAAAACTGTATCCCCAAATAAACAATATAATGGATATAATGACTAATACGGCAGTTTTAATTTCTCTAGATACTTTCAAAGTAATATATTTTTAACAAAATTAATCTTTTATTTTATTTTATTGGCTTCTGATAAGCTTATTTTTACACCATCTTTATAAGCAACTATGAAAGCGGAATCAAACCCTTTTTTCTTTGCTTCTTCTAATCTTTTTTGAGCCACTTCATATTTTTTTTCTTGACTAAAATAGTATTTAAACAACTTACCAGCGGGTTCTTTAAAAATGGGCGATAATCCTTTAAAATCAACAGCTGTTGGGTCTAGATCACTAGGGCTTGCAGAAATTTGTACTTTATAAACAATTCCTTTAGAACTAATTATAGTTGGTTTAACTTGTTCTTTACGCTCCGTTTTTTCTAAATCCTTTTCATTAACAACCGTAACTACTGGTTTAGATTCTTTTGTAGCAGCAAAAAATTCTTTTTTATATTGAATAATTGCTTCAGCAATAGCTTCGGCTAATTTATCTTGTCCTGCCTCAGAATTTAAAAAAGCACCTTCTTGTTTGTTAGATACAAATCCCATCTCTATCAAGACTCTAGGCATTGTTATTTGACGTAATACTAGAAAACCAGCTTGCTTTACACCTCTATTTTTATTTTTCGATTTCTTAGTAAAGAAGGATTGAACTTTATCGGCTAATTCGATACTTTGATCTAAATATTCTTCTTGTAAAATATTTATTCCAATAACCGATTCAGGAGATTTGGGATCAAAACCATCATATTTAATTTTATAATCGGACTCTAAGGTTACTACTTGGTTTTCATGCTTAGCCACTTCTAAATTTGAAGCATTTCTAGTAATCCCCATAACATAGGTTTCATTTCCAGCTGCAACTTCACTTTTATTGGCGTTGCAATGCATCGAAACGAAAATACTTCCTTTAGATTTGTTTGCAATCGTTGCTCTTTGTTGAAGTTCAATAAAAACATCCGATTTTCTTGTAAAAATAACCTCAATTTGTGGATCGTTTTCTAAAAGCGCACCTACTTTTAAAGCCGTTTTTAAGGCTATATTTTTTTCAATATTTCCATGATAAACGGCGCCATAATCTTTACCTCCATGACCAGCATCTAAAACTACTTTGAATTTAGATGTTTGTCCGTATCCAATTAAGACATAAATAAATGAAAGGAAAAAGGTTGCTTTTTTTATCATAATTTATTTATTGTCAAAAGTTACTATATAAGCAGATTTATATCCTTTATTTTTTGCCTCTGTCAAACGTTTTTTACAAGCTTCATAATCTGTTTCATCACCATAAAAATATTTATATATTTTATTTTCTTGGGTAAAAGAAATTGGTTCTAACCCTTTAAAGTTAGATGGTTTTGTATCTATTTTTTTAGTACCAGCTTCTAGTTGTACTTTGTAATGAATTCCTTTTGCTTCATGAGTTGTCTCATTATCATTGTTCGATATAGATGCTGTAGGTGAATTAGATTCAATTGGTGCAACTATAGATTCATTAACATCTGACGGACTAAAAAAAGTGTTTTTATATGTAATAATCGCATTATAAATGGATTGTGCCATTTCATCCTTTCCCGCATCTGAACTAATATAAATTCCTTCTTCTGCATGAGAAACAAAACCTAATTCAATTAAAACACCAGGCATTACTGTAGCATCCAACACCCAAATCGGTTGCTGTTTTACACCTCGAGAAAAACGATCTGTTTGAACAAAATTCTTTTCAATTTCTGAAGCCAACTCAATACTTTGACCTAAAAATTCTTCTTGCAATATCTTCAATCCTAATAATGTCTCAGGATTATTCGGATCAAAACCTTTATATTTTTGGTTGTAATCATCTTCGAGAAAAATAACACCATTTTCTTTCTTGGCAATATCTAGGTTAGTATCTGTTCTTGACATTCCCATCACAAAAGTTTCTGTACCCTTTGCAGCCGTACTTTTAACACCATTACAGTGAACGGATATGAATAAATTTGCTTTTGCTTTATTTGCAATGTTTGCTCGTTCTCTGAGCTCTATAAAAACGTCTGTTTTACGAGTATAAAATACTTTAACACTGTTATGCTGTTCTAACAACTTTCCAAGACGTAAAACCACGTCAAGAACAATGTCTTTTTCTCTAATAGATCCTCTCATTGTTCCAGGATCTTTTCCCCCATGACCAGCATCTAAGACGACTTTAAACGGATTAGATTGTTGAGCAAAAAGTGCGCTTGGAACAAATAAAATGAACAAAAGCAACACAAATTTTATAGCGTTTTTAACTAACATAGAATAATTAAAAAGTATTATAAGTTATAATTTTATTAAAACATTATTTTTGCAAAAAAATATATGTAAGTTTGACACTTCAAAAAGTAAGCCAAATTTTTACAAAAATAGCATTAAAAGCATTGTATACAAAGTTAAGTCATATCGTTTTATTAGTAATTTTACTAACAATTGGAAATACCTCTGTATTTTGTCAGGAAATTATAGTAATTGATACACTTAAATTAAACAATTCTAGCTTAAATAGCCCTAAAAACAATACTAAAAACGATTCTGTAAAGAAGAAAAAAAATGTTTTAGAAGGTATTGTTAAAATGAATGCAAAGGATTATGAAAAAATAGATCAAAAAAAGAAACAACTTACCTTATACAACGAAGCTTCAATA
>CAMDQL010000032.1 GCA_945905915.1 Flavobacterium psychrophilum | reverse complement strand
TTCCAGGAGGACCAACTAGCAAGGCGCCTTTTGGTATTTTTCCTCCAATTGAAGTATATTTTTCTGGATTTTTAAGAAACTCTACAATTTCTTGAATTTCTTCTTTTGCACCTTCTAAACCAGCAACATTTTCAAATGTTGTTCGGGTGTCGTTTTTTTCGTCAAATAATTTTGCTTTTGATTTACCAATGCTAAAAATTTGACCACCACCACCTGAACCGCCTGACATTCTTCGCATCATGAAAATCCACAAGGCACCTAATAAAATTACAGGTAATAATAATGAAATAATGTCGCCCCACATGCTTTCAGGTTCTTTTTCATATTCAGAAATTTTACCTGCGGCTTTTGCTTTGGAAAGATTGTCTTGAAATGCTTTTGCATCCCCAATTTCAGTTACATAATGTGGACCTTTTACATTTAATTTACCAGTAACATCTTTTTGTACGTCGGCATGCACCTTGTCAGATAATGCCGCTTTTTTTAAATAAATAGTTGCATTTGTATTGTTAAAAGTAACTTTTTGAACTTGACCTGCTTCAATAAAATCGTTGAATTTTGACAAACTGGTTTTTCCAGGATTACTTAAGCTTAATCCGTTTGTAAAGAGACTGATTGTAAAAAATACAGCAAGAACAAGTAAAATACTCATCCATGGACTAAATTTAAAGCCAGAATTATTATCAGTGTTTTGTGCCATAAAAATTTTTAGTATTTTGTTTCAATTGTTGTAATATTTGCATCACCCCATAAACTTTCAATTCGGTAATACTCGCGAATATGTTTTTGAAAAACATGAACTACAATGTTTACATAATCCATTAAAACCCATTCGCCATTTTCTGTACCTTCCACATGCCATGGTTTGTCTTTTAACTCTTTTGAAACTAATTTTTGAATAGAACCTACAATTGCATTGACTTGTGTGTTTGAGTTTCCATTGCAAATTACAAAATAGTCACAAACAGTATTGTCAATTGCTCTTAAATCTAGAATATCAATGTTTTCTCCTTTTACGTCTTCAATCCCTTTGATGATGTTTGCTAATAAATCATCATTATTAATCTGCTTCTTCGCCATTTATTATTTTTGAATTTATGCAAAGGTATCAAATTTTGTCATTATTTTTGAACCTTAACATAAGATTAAAACTTATTAGTAGTAAATGAAGATAATCAAACTCAATGCCATAGATTCAACCAACCGTTTTTTGAAGGAATTGGCACAAGAAGAAACTGCTGAAAATTATACGATTGTAGTGGCCAATCAACAAACTGATGGGAAAGGTCAACGTGGTGCCTCTTGGATTTCGGAAAGTGATAAAGGACTGACATTTAGCTTACTATATAATAATTTGCAAGAATCTACTATTAATTTATTTGAATTAAATTGCATTGTAGCATTGAGCATTGTGGAAGCTTTACATTCGATAAGTTTAATCAAATTTCAAATCAAATGGCCAAACGACATTTTGGCAGAAAATAAAAAAATTGGCGGTGTTTTGATTGAGAACAGTTTTAAGAACCAACAGGAAATAGTTTCTGTTATTGGAATTGGTATTAATGTGAATCAACTTCATTTTGAGAATTTACCTCAAGCTTCTTCATTGGCACTTTTAGAAAGTAAGATTTTTGATAAAGAAGAAATTATGATAAAAATAGCTAAACAGCTGAAATTTAATTTGGAAAATGCACAAAAAATAGGATCTAATTTTTATTGGGAACGCTATCATGAATTATTGTATAAACGAGGCGTTGTTTCAGCTTTCGAAGATGGTAATGGTAATCAATTTGTGGGTAAAATTAGTGCGGTTACCCGAGAAGGAAAATTACAATTGGAATTAGAAAACAATGTACTATCAATTTTTGACATCAAAGAAATCAAAATGTTGTTTTAACTTAAACGATGCATAAAAAATAGTAAATCCTTTGTTAAACTTTACAAATAGTATTTTGTAATTAAGTACATTTGTGTCAATTTTTAAAAAACACATTCCTCATTTCACATGGAAAAAAAAATAAGCTCTTTTTTGTTTTCGACTCGTTTAATGGCTTTTTTGTTCATATTTTTTGCTGTAGCAATGGCCGCTGGAACTTTTATAGAAGATGCCTATAATACTGATACTGCTAGAGTTGTTGTTTATAACAAGTGGTGGTTTGAAGCTATAATGGTATTTTTTGTAATCAATTTCATAGGAAATATGAAACGCTATCAGTTACATAAAAAAGAAAATTGGGCAACACTAATATTACATCTATCATTTATACTCATTATTGTAGGAGCATTTGTTACAAGATATATTAGCTACGAAGGAATGATGCCTATTAGAGAAGGCGAATCGGCAAATATTGTTTATTCAGATAAACCGTATTTGACTGTTTTAGTTGATGGCGAATACAAAGGAGAAATGAAACGAAAAACCTTTGAAAAAGACCTTATTTTAGCGCCTGAAGTTAAAGACGATACCTTTTTAAATCTTTTTGCCAGTAATGATTTTTCAATGGGTGGCGAATTCAGTGATATTCCTTTTGAAGTAGTTCATGAGTCTTTTATTTTGAATGGAAAGGAAACCATTAAACCCTCTGAAAACGGAACATTAATGATTAAAATGGTGGAATCGAGTGGCGGAACTCGCCATGAACATTATTTAAAAGAAGGTGAAGTGCAAAATCTACACAATATTTTATTTGCCTTTAATAAATTTACGGAAGGAGCTATTAATATTACTAAAATAGGAGAAGCCTACACCATACAGTCGCCATTTGATGGAAACTTTATGCGCATGGCCGATAAATTTCAAGGTCAAGTTACAAAAAATACACCGCAAGCCCTACTATTACGATCTTTATATAATATGGGTGGTGCACAATTTGTATTTCCAGAACCGGCTATTAAAGGCGAAATGACCTTAGAATCTAATAATGATTTTAAAGATAAACAAACAGATGATGCATTAATTGTTAAAGTAAAAAGTCAAGGAAAAGAAGAAACGGTAACACTTGTGGGTTCAAAAGGAAAACAGGGAGTTCCACAAAGTGTAAAAATTGGAAAATTAGAATTTACCTTATTCTTCGGAAGTAAAATTTACAACACACCTTTTACCATTAAATTAGACGATTTTATTGCCGATAAATATCCAGGAACAGATAAAAGTTATTCTGCTTTCAAAAGTAAAGTCGAAGTAATTGATACTGAAAACAAGAACACCTTTAAAGACAGTATCTTTATGAATAATATCCTAGATTACAGAGGTTATAGATTGTTTCAATCGGGTTTTGATCCAGATGAAAAAGGAACACAATTATCGGTAAGTCATGATTTTTGGGGCACCTGGATTACTTATATTGGTTATTTCTTATTGTATTTTGGGATGATGGCTATTTTGTTTAATAAAAACACGCGTTTTGCTAGTTTGAAAGAAAAATTAGAAAAAGTAAAATCAAAGAAAAATCAATTACTAGGAATTGCATTATTGCTGTTTTCAACAATCGGTTTTGCACAACATTCTAAACAACTAAGCAAAGAGGAAACACTAAAACTGTTGAAAGAACATATGGTTTCTGAAGACCATGCCTCTGAATTTGGAAAAGTAGTAATACAAGATGCGGGTCGAATGAAACCTATCAATACGTTTTCATCTGAATTACTTCGAAAAGTATCAAAAAGTGATACGTATGAAGGAATGAATTCGGATCAAGTATTTTTATCAATGACGCAGTTTCCTCAATATTGGTATAATTTACCTATTATTTATTTGAAAAGAGGAAATGATAGTATTCGTAAAATAATTGGCCTTGAAAAAGAAGCAAAATATGCACCATTAGTTTCCTTTTTTGATGAAAAAGGCGGTTATAAATTGGCGAATTATTTAGATTCAGCTTATAAAGAACCTATACCTAATCAATTTCAAAAAGATTTTATTGATGCTGATAAAAAAGTGAATTTATTCTATTCGGCGTTAAGTGGTCAGATATTAAAAGTATTTCCGGTACCAGGCGATAAAACAAATAAATGGTTGTCTTATTTAGAAATCAATCAGCCAACAGGAATTGCTTTGGATTCCATTAAAAATATTGTTCCTTTTTATTTGAATGCCGTTGATAAATCTACTTTGAATGATGATTATAAGTTGCCAAATAGTTTATTAAAAGGTTTAACCGACTATCAAAAAAAGTATGGTAAGTCAGTAATGCTCTCAGAGAGTAAAATCAATTCTGAAATCATGTACAATAAGTACGATATTTTCAAACGACTATTCTATTTATATATGTTGGCTGGAGTTTTGATGTTGGCTTTTTGTATCGTACAAATTTTTAAGGATAATAAATTTACGCGATTAAGTATAAATGTCTTTCATGGTATAATTGCGTTGTTTTTTGTTTTAAACACGCTTGGATTAGCCGTTCGATGGTATATTTCAGGTCACGCACCTTGGAGTGATGCTTATGAAAGTATGATATATGTAGCTTGGGCAACCATGTTTTTCGGTCTTGCTTTTGGAAGAAAATCAAAGTTAACCGTAGCTTCTACTACATTTGTAGTTTCTATTATATTAATGGTAGCACATTGGCAATGGATGGATCCTTCTATCGGAAATTTACAACCGGTTTTAAATTCCTATTGGTTAATGATTCACGTTGCGGTTATCGTAGCTAGTTACGGTCCGTTTACTTTAGCCATGGTACTTGGATTAGTCTCTTTATTTTTAATGATTTTCACCAATGCAAAAAATAAAAATAAAATCAAATTGAGCATCGACGAAATCACTTATATCAATGAAATGGCTCTAACAGTTGGTTTAGTAATGTTAACCATAGGAAACTTCCTTGGTGGACAATGGGCTAATGAAAGTTGGGGACGTTATTGGGGTTGGGACCCAAAAGAAACTTGGGCGTTGATTAGTATTATGGTATATGCGTTTGTAATTCACGCGCGTTTTGTTCCGGCTTTACGAGGACGTTGGATATATAGCGTCATGAGTGTTTTAGCTTTTGCTTCGATTTTAATGACGTATTTTGGTGTGAACTTCCACTTGAGCGGTTTACACAGTTATGCTTCGGGTGAAAAACAAAATGTTACTTATTATTTCATCATACTTGCAGTTGTATTGGTAATTGCGGCTATTGCTTATATTCCTTATAAAAAGCATTTAAAAAAATAATTAAATATAAAATTAAGGCTGTCTTTTTGATAGCCTTTTTTTATGAAATGTTTAGCAAAAATATCATTAACAATTAATTACATTTGATAAAAATATGATCATGAAAAAATCACTACTTCTGTTTTTAGCAATTTCCTTATGGAGTTGTCAAAATCAGGCACAAAAAAAAGAAACAATTACAATAGCAACTTCTATGACAAAAGAAACAATTTACCAATTTAAAGTTCAGGACTTGGCAGGTGACGAATTCGATTTTGCAACCTTAAAAGGAAAGAGAATAATCATTGTCAATACGGCTTCAGAATGTGGATTAACACCTCAATATGAGCAATTACAAGCGGTTTATAATCAGTATAAAGATCAAAATCTTGTAATCGTAGGTTTTCCCGCTAATAATTTTGGATCACAAGAACCTGGAAGTAATGCGCAAATCGCTTCGTTCTGTCAAAAAAATTATGGGGTTACCTTTCCTATGATGGCTAAAATTTCAGTAAAAGGAAATGACATGCATCCTTTATACCAATTCTTAACCCAAAAAGCCAAAAACGGATTAGAAGATAACAGTGTACAATGGAATTTTCAAAAATACCTTATTAATTCGAATGGGGAATTAGAAAAAGTCGTTGCTCCAAGTACGTTACCAACTGATTCCGAAATCATTAATTGGATTGAAGGGAAATAAACAAAAAACGATCAACTTTTAAATTCCAAATTCCCATTTATCACATTTTTTGGAATTTGGAATTTTTTTATTGGAATTTTCCTAAAGCATTTTCTGTACAATAACCGAATGCAACCAGCGGTCAAATTTATAACCGGATTCTTTAATAAAACCTACTTCCTCAAAGCCAAATTTCTTATGAAAATCGATACTAGAAATGTTTTCAGAATCGATGACACCAATTAAAGTGTGCAAATTTTGTTGTTTGGCTAAACTAATTAATTCGGTTAATAGTAGTTTGCCAATTCCTTTGCCAATGTGGTTTTTATGTGCATATACTGAATGTTCAGCAGTAAATTTATAAGCTTCTCTAAATCTAAATTCACTATAATAGCCAAAACCTACTACTTCACCATTTATTTCGGCAACAACTATTGGATAACCTTTCAATAGTTTCTCTTCAAAAATAGCCTTTTGAGCAGCTAATGTGCGAATATTGTAATCGTATAAAGCCGTTGAATTTAGAATGGCATCGTTAATGATGTCTAAAATGGCAGCAGTATCTTCAAGGTGATAAGGTCTGATTTTTATTTCCATAGTTCAAAAGTAGTATTTTTGATTTAAACAGTATAATTATACTCCGCAACTTTGTAACTTTGTAGCTTACAACTAAAACACAATGAAGTATCCGAAAATTCCTTTAGCGCAAAGCATTTTAGAAATTTGTCAGCAAAAAGGAGTGAAACATATTGTAATTTCTCCTGGTTCAAGAAATGCGCCTTTGACGATTGGATTTACTAATAATCCATATTTTAAATGTTATAGCATTGCAGATGAACGTTGTGCCGCTTTTTTTGCTTTAGGAATTGCTCAACAAATTCAGCAACCGGTTGTTGTTGTATGTACTTCGGGTTCGGCGTTATTGAATTATTATCCTGCTTTTGCCGAAGCTTTTTATAGCCAAATTCCTTTAGTGGTGCTTTCGGCAGACCGACCACAACATAAAATTGATATTGGCGACGGACAAACCATTCGTCAAGAAAATGTATTTGCAAATCATAGTTTGTTCAATGCTAATTTATCCGAAAATAATTCGCCAGAAAATGATCATCTCGTACAAATGGCATTGCATGTTTCGGTTGCGCAAAAAGGCCCAGTACATATCAATGTTCCGTTTGAAGAGCCTTTGTATGAAACGGTTTCTGAGTTACAAGTACATCCTAAAATCATTGAGTTTACTAACGAAGAAAAACCATTTGTAATGGATCCTGCAACGCTTGCTGTTTGGAAAAACGCCACTAAAAAATTAGTTTTAGTAGGTGAGTTATTTCCAAACTCGGTGGAGCAACACTATTTAGAACTTTTAGCAAATGATCCAAGTGTAGTCGTTTTAACCGAAAAGACTTCTAATTTACATCATCCAACTTTCATTGATCAAATTGATACATTGATTACGCCATTTGATGAAGCAGATCTCAAAGCATTTCAGCCTGAAATTCTATTGACTTTTGGAGGAATGGTAGTTTCTAAACGAATCAAAGCGTTTTTGCGAAAGTACAAACCAGAACACCATTGGCACATTGACGAATTACGAGCGTATGACACTTTTGGCGCGCTTACGAATCATTTTGAAACTAAAATTAATGTGTTTTTAAGTCAGTTATTGACTGAAGATACATTTGAAAGTACTTATAAATCGGGTATTCTGTCTATTTGGAAAGATAGAGTAGCGAAACACCAAGAATACAATTCGAAAATTCCATTTTCCGATTTTAAAGTGTTTGATTTTATTTGTCAAAATTTACCCGAAAATTGCCAGTTGCAAATTAGTAATAGTTCGGCAATTCGCTATATTCAGTTGTTTGATGTGGCGTCGTCTATTCCTGTTTTCTGCAATCGAGGAACGAGTGGCATCGATGGAAGCACGTCTACTGCAATTGGAGCTTCAGTAGTAAATAAATTACCTACAGTTTTAATTACGGGTGATATTGGGTTTTTATACGACAGTAATGCCTTATGGAATAATTATCTTCCAAATACTTTTAAGATTATACTAATTAATAATGGAGGTGGCGGTATTTTTAGAATTTTGCCTGGACATGAAGAAACCGAAACATTCAATACCTTTTTTGAAACGTCGCACCAGTTGAATGCCTCGCATTTGGCAAAAATGTATGGATTGGATTATTTTGAAGCTCAGGATGAACTTTCGTTAGCGCACCAATATAAAGCATTTATGAACCAAAATAAGCGACCAAGTATTTTAGAAATCTTTACACCCGAAAAGGTGAATGATTTGGTGTTATTGGAGTTTTTCAAGGAGTTGGTTTGATATGAACAAGTTATCTCCCGCTGCATAAAGTCTCTATACTTTGACCAATTGTTAACTTATTTTAAACGTAAATTATTAAATTTATCTAAATTTTCATTTTCTTTATTGCAAAGTCAGGAGTCTATGAGGAGCATTTATTAGGAAACTCTTTGTGGATTGAGGTCAGATTTTAACCATTTTACTGCTGTTTTTTCTTTATAAACACTTAAAAAAAATCGTTAGGTCCAATTTTTTAATTCAACAGGTCGAGTTTTTCAACTCAACAGGTCGAATTTTTCAGTTCGATAGGTCGAATTTAAGAAATAGCAAAAAAAAAAGCACCGATTTCTCGGTGCTTTGTATAAGATAACGTGGGTATTACATACCGCCCATTTGTTGTTTAAATTCTTCCATGGTTACTTTAGTGTAGCCTTCGCCCGTAATTACAAAGCAATCTTTTGGTAATTCTTTTGAAAAAGAAGTAGCCGTCATGGTCATTTCACCTTGTGGTGTGCTGGTAATAATTTGTAACGGATAACCTGCTAATTTTACTTTAGTCTCTTTTAATGGAGTTTGTGGTGCTATATCGTCTGTAATGTAGAACACGTTTGTGCTTCCGTCTGCCATTTTAACATTTGCTTTATAGCATTTAAAACCAGCAATTTCTTTAACCTCATTTTTATCATAGGTTACATCTACCGCGTCATCAAGATTAGCAACACCTTTACTGCTGTTCAATGCTTCTTCACCTGCTTCAATGATTTCATATTTCATACCCATCACTTCAACAGCCATTTTAGTATCTTTAACATTGCCAACTGGAGTAATTGTTTTCATCAACATCATGCCACTCATCATGTTCATTTCGGTAGCTTGTGTTGTTTCATCAAAATGGATGGTTAAGGTGCTTTCGCCCATCATGGCAGCAGCTTCATCGTTTCCTGTTAGTTCTAATTTATAGGCAACCGATCCTTTTTTTAAGGCTTGTGCATGCATCATACCGCCTGTAAGCAGTAAAAACGCGAATGCAATTTTTGTAAGGTTTTTCATTTTTTGTTTATTTTAGATTTGTAAAGATAATAATTTATTGATTCGGAAGTTATTTTAGGTTATCGATTTTTATTTTTATCTAGAATTGTTTCTAATTAGCAGATGGGTTGGCACAAAAAAACAACTACTTTTATTAAAATAGTTGTTTTAATTTTTCAAAAAGAATGCATTTAGTTTTTCTTAACGAAACGTTCCGTATATTTTTTCCCATCAATTGTTTCTATGGCTAAAATATAGATGCCTTCTGATAAACTAGCTATACTAATTGTATCATTGGTTAATTTTACATTTTTGATTACTTTTCCAAGCATGGATACAATACTTACATTTTTAATTGTACTTAAATCAATATTTGAAATAGTAAGTTGTTCTGAAGCTGGGTTCGGGTAAAGAACTATTTTATTAGTACTAAATTCCTCTTGCCCCAGCGGACTTGAACCTTCCACCACATGAAGTGATTGATTGATTCCAGGATTATTAATTACGTCTACAGCCCCAGAAGGCCATCTGATGATAACTTGTGAAATGCTTGTTGCAGTTCCTATTCCAAAGTGCGCATTTAAAGAACTCATGTATTTAAACCCTTCACCACTTCTCATGTCTCTAATTTGTTTACCCCAAGTTCCATAAATTTCAACTCTAGCGCCAATTCCATTAGTGTTACTTTGTACTCCTTGTAGTGAAAATTTAATCCAGTTGTTGCCATTAGGAACTGCATAACGAATGGTTGTGCCATTTTGAATGTCTAAGAAACCATCATTATTTAAATCTCCAACAGCACCCACACTAATACCTACATATCCAGTGGATTTGAAGGTACTATTACCTTGGTTAAACATAATTTTGCTCCCACCTCCTAAAACATCAACAAAACCATTGTTATCAAAATCATAAGCTATATTGTCTATGTTTGTTGAGGTGTTAGTGTCCCAACCAGAGCCAGCCGTAATATTAGTAAAACCTTCTTCGGTTGTGTTTGTGGTATCTAAATTATTTCTAAAATATTTATGTAAACTAGCACTAGCAGTGATGATGATATCCATATCCCCATCATTGTCAAAATCGGCAATGGCAGAAGACCAAGTTTGAATAGGTGTAACATTGATACCAGCAATCGCTGAAATGTTAGTATAAGTATTATTGCCATCATAACGATATAATTCACAAGGTGGTCCCGAACATTTTGAAACAAAAACATCACTATCGCCATCATTATCAAAATCGGTAAAAAGTGTAGCATAATTTCCAGTTGTGGTTGCTATGCTCATCGATCCTGGAGTCACTGTTGATTGGTAAAAAGTTAAAACACCACTTCCATTATTTAGATAATAGCAACTTGGAGCGATATCATGGCATACGAAAATATCTAAATTACCATCATTATTTAAATCAGAAAAATTAGTTCGTTGCGAGAATATATATTGTCCTGGTACAAAAGCCGAGTATATTGAACCGTTATTAATTGAGGTAATAATTGTTGCTCCACTTCCATTCCCTAAGACTAAATCATTATAACCATCTCTATTATAATCGCCTGCTGCCATACTCCAGTTTGGGACTAATGCAGCAGAAGTTGATCCAGAAAAAGAAAAGGTATGATCGGTTACGGTGAAATTTCCGGAAGTATTACCTTGGTAGTGAACACGCATTGAAGTGGCATTAATACCCACAATATCATCTTTATGATCACCATTCATATCAACGATACAAATATTATAGGCACTATTAATGGTTCCGATGGTTTGAGTAGTGTATGTTATTGGTATGATAATTGGAACTTCCGTTAAAGTAAAATCAAAACCTAAAGCACTCCATTTGTTATCCCAAACAATATAATAGGTAACTCCAGCTGCTACATCAAATGTTTTTACCGATAGGTTTGAATTTGTATTACCAGCGTTACAGGCAATTACCCCAGAATTATCATCACTAGTAATACACGTTAAACCCGTTGTGCAGTTCCCAGTGTACACACTAAAATTTGTGTCTTTACAAATATTAGTCATAAGATCAGAGGAAATAGTTACTGTAGCATTAGCTGTTGGCGTATAAGTATACCATTTAGATAAAGTAGTTGAAGAACAAGCCGTATTAATATTGGTCTGGTTTATAGCGCTTACAGTTGTAGTTCCAGCAGTGATAGCCGTTGCAGCTGCACATGGGTTATAGCCTGCAGGTAGTTCACTAACTTGAAAATTAAATCCTGTAGAAGCCCATCGATTATCCCAAACAATGTAATAGGTAGAACCTGCTATTGCATTAAAAGTTGCAGTAGATAAATAAGTTGTGCCGTTTGAGCAAGCGATCGTTCCAGAGTCATCATCACCAACTACACACGTTAAAGCTGCGCAAGTGCCACTATAAATTCGTAAACGAGTATCTAAACATATATTTTCAAGTAAATTGGATGAAACAGTAACCGTATAATTGCTTGTAGGGGTATACGCATACCATTCTGCAGCAGTAGTTGATGTATTTGTGAGGTTGTTACAAGCTGTTTGCGGCAACTCTGTTCCATTAACAGTGCTAATAGTAAAAGTTCCTGCGGTTGTAATAGGTAATGCAGTAGCGCAATTGTCTTGAGCATAAAGCGTTGCAAATCCAAATCCAATTACTATTAAAAAGTAAATTTTTTTCATATTTTAAATATTATTAGCGACAATCGTCTAAAGAGTTAATCCAATTTTCTATAAGTGTTACCCCTTCGGTATGAATAATTGTACGTCCATGAAGTGGCATTCTATAGGTTTCATCTACACTATTTACCCTATGGTATAACATCGATTGATCTATTCTTCTTGGAGTTACAATCTTGCTTAAATCTGGGGCAAAATCTTGCATATCTTGAGTGTCAACACAAACGCCCATATTGTTTAAATTGTTATTTGTTTCAGAAAAAGAAAATCGCATTGGGCGATAATCACAATGACCATTTTCAGTGTGGCAATGCGCACAATTGATATCAAAATAAGAACGAACTCTTTTATCTAAAGGCTTGCTAATATCATTATAGTTTACGGTAGTATTTTCTTCGGTAGGTAAATTGAAATTATTTTCTAAAATTCCAAGTTGAATCCACTTTGTAAGTTGATTAACAGTTTCACTTCCGAAGTTATAAGGCTTGTTTAAGTTTTGTGGTTTGATGCCTATTGGGATATTAATTTGGCTGTATACGTTATTGATGTAGCTTTTAGATTTGTGGCACACAATACATTGAGCTTCATTGGGAATTCGGTAATCAATGTTTCTAACGATATTATTTTCATCGCGCCAAGAAATGTTTTTAACGCTACTGTTTAAATCCATATAGGCTTCAGTTTGATCGTCATTCCAAACATAATCGGCAAAAATCCAACCCTCTGCTTTTCGAATCATTATCCTTGTTTCAATGATTTTAGTAGTATTAGCAGGTTGCACATTGTCGTAATAAAAAGTCTTAATAATTGCTGAACCTACCGGAAGTTCTAATATTTTGTGATCACCATTATAAGTTGCTTTAGCTCCTTTTGGAATCCATACAAATCGTTTTTTATGTGCATAATCGGTAAATAAGGATGAAATTGGCTCATAAGGAATTACATCTGTAGATGGAATTTGGTTTTTTAATTCGCCGCTAAAAAAATGATAATCAGATAATTTTTCAAAAGGTACAACACTTAAGTCTACAACTACCGGTGAAACATCGGTATAATCTTGGTCATCGTTGTCTGCACATGAAAAGTATAAAGAAATTGTAATAGCAAAAAGGGAAAGAATTGCGTATTTTTTTATCATATTGTCCTACTTTGATTGATATTTTAATTAACAAATATAACTTTTTTTTTAAAATAGCAAGCTACTATATTCTTGACCTTTAGATTTTTAATAAGACATCTGAAATTTCCTCCGTGTATTTTTCCACTAAAATTAGAATGCGAAGGCAACATCAATTCAGAAAGTGTAATCTTTGATGCCGCAACAGTATTAGCAGTATGCATAGTTTATTCGTTTAGTTCAGAGATTTCATTGGTATCGTTTTCGGCTCTTTTTAACACCGATTCGGGTAACGATTTTTTAGCTTTGGCTCCCATTTTTTTCAGTTTTTCAACACTGGTAATTAAATTTCCTTTGCCTTCGGTTAGTTTATTCATGGCTGCACCATATTCTACTTTGGCTTCATCCATTTTTTTACCAATCTTAATCAAATCACCTACAAAACCTTCAAATTTATCGTATAAAGCACCAGCCTGACGCGCAATTTCAATCGCATTTTCTTGTTGCTTTTGATTGGTCCACATGCTGTCAATCGTGCGTAAAGTGGCTAATAGAGTAGAAGGTGTAACAATTACAATATTCTTTTCAAATGCTTTATTATAGAGCGTAGTATCTTCATTTAATGCAACAGCAAAAGCCGATTCGATTGGAATGAATAACAATACAAAATCGGGACTTTCCATTTGATATAAATCCTGATAATTTTTATTGCCCAATTGTTCTACATGTCGATTTATTGATACCACATGCTCTTTTAAATGTTGATTTTTCAAGCTATCATCTTCTTCATTGATGTAGCGTTCATAAGCAGTAAGCGTTACTTTTGAATCGATAATCATTTTTTTACCATCAGGAAGATTAATGATTACGTCTGGAAAAACGCGATTACCTTCTTCAGTAGTATGACTTTGTTGTACAAAATATTCTCTATCTTTTTCGAGCCCTGATTTTTCTAATACACGTTCTAAAACTAATTCACCCCAATTTCCTTGCATTTTGCTATCGCCTTTTAATGCCTTGGTTAGATTGATGGTTTCCTTGCTCATTTGTTCGTTCATTTCACGAAGGCCCAATATTTGTTGGCGCAAAGCAGCATGATAGTCGATACTTTCTTTGTGCGTGTCTTCAACTTTCTTTTCAAAAAGTTGGATTCGATCTTGTAAAGGCGAAAGAATGTTTTTTAAATTTTCTTTGTTTTGCTCAGTGAATTTAACCGTTTTCTCTTCTAGAATTTTGTTTGCCAAATTTTCAAATTCTTTGGTGAATTTTTCCTGAAGTTGTTCCACTTCTTGCTTTTGCTCTTTATTTCGCTCTAATAAATTATCAAAATCATTCTCTTTTTTTGCCAAATGAATGGCCAACGATTCTTTTTCTTTTTGCACCGTTTCTTTTTCAGAAACTACTTGATTGATTTGAAATTTCAATTGTTCAATTTGGTTTAAATAACCATTGATTCGTTCTTCTAAACCTGATTTTTCAGATTTTGATTGAGCAGTAAAAAGCATCTTTCCAAGGAAAATTCCAATGGCAAGAGCGATAATAAAAGCGACTAAAATAAGCATTGATTCTGACATAAATGGATTGTAAAATGTAAAAATACGGAATAAATTTAAACTTCAAATTTGAAAAATGTATTTTTGCAACAAATAATTATCATGCATCATCATTTCTTAATTCACAAACCTTACGGTTATTTATCGCAGTTTATTTACCAACTCAAACGCAATAAAAAATTATTAGGCGAATTGTATGATTTTCCTGAAAACACGATGGCAATTGGTCGTTTAGATGAAGATTCAGAAGGATTACTTTTGTTAACCACTGACGGCATGATGAGCGAAATCGTTCGGAGTAAAAAAGTAGAAAAGGAATATTATGCCCAAGTCGATGGAATCATTACAGATGAAGCAGTTGAACAATTGAGAAACGGAGTTGAAATTGGTTTACAAGGCAAAAAATACAAAACAAAAAAATGCAATGCTTTTAAATTAGAATCAACTCCTAACTTAGGCGAGCGAGGCAAAAAGATTCGGGATGATCGGCACGGACCTACTTCTTGGGTTTCCATAACTTTAACCGAAGGAAAATTTCGTCAGGTACGAAAAATGACATCAGCTGTTGGTTTTCCTACGTTACGGTTGGTTCGAGTTCGTGTGGGAAATATTCATCTAAACGATTTAAAAGCGGGTGAAGTTCTAGAAGTGACTGGTTTTGATGTGTAATTTACTTGATTTTAAATTTACCAATGGTGGCATCAAATGTCAAATGTTCTGTGTCAAATAACGTATTAAAAATACCAGTCTGAATTAAATTACAGGGTTGGTCTTGTACAATTTGAGTTGGAGTAAATACAATCATCTCATCGGCCATTTGAATTGCTAAATCAATATCATGGGTAGAGTAGAGGATGGTTTTACCGGTTTCGTGGGTAAGTTTTTGCAATAGTTTTAATAATGTTGCTTTGTGAACCAAATCTAAATGCGTTGTGGGTTCGTCTAAAATTATAATCGAAGTGTCTTGCGCTAAAGCTCTTGCAATTAAAGCAATTTGCAACTGACCATCGCTAATTTCATCGTGTTTTTTGTGAATCAAATGTTGAATATCGGTTAATGCGATGGCTTCTTCAATTTTTGATTTATCAACTTCAGATAAGGTTCCTAACCAATTGGTGTAAGGCTGTCTTCCCAAAGCTATAATTTCGTAAATAGTTAAATTACTTGGCGGCAATTTTTCAGTTAATACAATACTCAATTCTTGAGCTAAACCAAGTGGTTTAAAACTTTGTAACGATTTGTTTAATAAATTAACTTCACCATTTAAAGGAGGAATTAGTCCGGTTATGGTTTTTAATAACGTTGATTTTCCAATTCCATTTTCCCCAATTAAAGCAATTAATTTGCCTTTTTCAAGGTTGAGATTGATGTTTTGAGCAATGGTAATCGTTTCCGATTTTGACTTGTAGCCAATCGAAAGATTTTTAGTTTGTATGGTGAAATTTGGATTGGTCATAATTAAACTTTTTTCTTTCTTATTAACAACCAAATCACTACTGGTGCTCCTATTACAGAAGTTATTGCATTAATTGGTAAAGTAATATCATTTCCTGGAACTTGAGCAATCGTATCGCAACAAAGCATTACAATCGCGCCAAGCAAAAGCGTACTCCAAAACAGTACCAAATGATTACTCGTTTGAAATATCAATTTTGCCATGTGTGGAACGGCTAATCCAATAAATGCAATAGGTCCAGCAAAAGCAGTGATGCTTCCGGCTAAAATACTGGTGGCAATTATGATTAATATTCGAGTTTTCTTATAGTTGATGCCGATGCTTTGAGCATATTTTTCACCCAATAATAATGCGTTTAAAGGTTTAATTACTATAAAGCTGATTCCAATTCCTATAAAGACAAAAACCGATAAAAGTGTAATTTCATTCCAAGATAAATTTGAAATACTTCCCATTGACCAAAAGGTGAATTTCTGTAATTTTTCTGCCGAAGTAAAATAAGATAGAACCGAAACAATTGCGCTTGTAAAACTTCCGAACATTAACCCAACAATTAAAATTGCCATGGTATCTTTGAGCTTTTGGGAAACTAATAAAACAGCCATTAATACCAAAAAACTACCTAAACTTGAAGCTAAAATTAATCCGTAATTGGATAAAAAGAATGTTGAAATTATTGGAGGTAAAAATCCTGTGCCTAAAATAATGAAAGCTACTCCTAAACTTGCACCCGAACTTAAGCCTAAAACATAGGGTCCGGCAAGTGGATTTCTAAATAATGTTTGCATTAATAAGCCACTCATTGAAAGTCCAATACCAACTAAAATAGCAGTTATTGCCTTTGGAAAACGAAAATTCCACAGAATAATTTCCCAACTTTCCTTACTCATTTCTTGCAATAAAAGTCCGTTAACGACCTCTTTCAAAGGAATAGAAACCGAACCTAAACTAATATTTAGCAAAAACAAAAATACCATTGCAACAAGCAAGAGGATAAAAAGAAGGTTTTGTTTTTTGGTAAATTGCATGAAATTAATTTTTGGCTAAATTACGTTTTTTAGCATAAATTTTAGTTTACTATTGTTGCACAAAGTTACACGAAGTTATTTACAAAGTTTCACAAAAATATCTTTGCGATTTTGCGTCTTTGCGAGCAAAAATTATTTTAACTTCTCAAAAAAGAATAACTCATGATCAGGTAACACTTCAGGATGCAAAATTTTTACAATATCTTTCAATACCAAATCAGGTCTATTTTGTGCTAATTCGTAATAAATGATACCGCCTGTTTTTCCTTTTTTGGTACTAAACGAATATACGTTTTTATTTGTAACTGCTTTAAAATGAATATAATTAGGATTGTTGTCCAAAATTTCATGAATTGAAGTGAATTGGCCTGGACCTATCCAAAAATCAGCGTCTTTGGCTTTATCCAAAACACTTTCAAAGGATAACGCTAAACTTCCAGTTCCTTTAGAATCTTTCCATAAATAATTGCCATTAGCTTCTTTTAGGAAAAAAGCTGCCCAGCTATCGCCTTGGGGCAAAAACCATTGATCTTCGTAGATTGCTCCTGCAAAAATAGTGGGTTGTTTTTTAGTATTTTTAGCTAACGTTAGCACCGAATTGTATTCTTTCTCAATCGAATTGAATATTTCTGTCGCTTTTTGGTCCAAATCATACAAAGCGCCAAAGAACTTTATCCATTCCGCTTTTCCCAAAGGTGTTTTTTCAGTCCAATCACCGTTGAAGATTATTTTTTGTCCGTTTTTTTCTAAATTTTTATAGGTTTTTAAATCTCCATCAACACTAAATCCAACAATGATATCGGGTTGAATGTCCAAAATAACTTCGGTATTCAATCCTTGATTAGATCCTAAATCTCTTACTTTACCAGTATCGATTAAAGCTCTTGTTTTTTTAGAAGAAATGTATTGTGTCGATGGAAAACCAATTAAAGTATTTTCTACACCTAGAGATTCTAAAGCAGGAATATGCGTTGTTGAGGTTACTATTACTTTTTTAATTGGCACTTCAATTGACGTAAATTGTTCTAAACTATCTGGAATTTGAACGCCTTTTTTGTGAAGCACATAGGTGTAATTATCTTTAGCTTCTGGATATGCATTCGTTACTTTTACAACCGAAAAACCATCGTATTTTTTAATTGAAAAGCCTTCTGCATATTGAACATTGTTTTGTGTAGAAGTATTCAGATTTGCAGAACTATCCGATTTTTTACATTGGGTGAAACCCAAAATCAAAACGACTAATAAGAAATAGTGACGCATAAAATTGTTTTTTGCAAATGTAGTTTTTTTATTTTCTGCTCGCAAAGACGCAAATACGCAAAGACGCAAAGTTTTTTTGTGAAACTCTGTGTTACAAAAAAAACTAAATTTGCCAAAAAAAAATGAGAACAGATTCTAACGAGTTTATTTATGCCGTTGCCACGATTGTTATTGCCCACTTTGTAATAGGTATTATTTGGTTATGGCGAAAAATGAACAAGAAGAAGTAGTTTTAGATTTAAATCTTATAAAAATATAGTACATTTGCAATCGAATTTTGGTTGTTGTTTCTGAATTTTC
>CAMDQL010000031.1 GCA_945905915.1 Flavobacterium psychrophilum | reverse complement strand
TTTTTGCACGTGATTCATCCTGCGTATGCGAATACTCAAAAGATTACTTTAGACAAACGATTTAAAGGTGTTTTGCATAAATATCAAGATTTTAAAAACGAAACTATTTTAATTTCCGAAGAACAACCTGTTTTTTATTTATACGAAATTCAAGCAAAAAGTCAAACTTTTACTGGAATTATTGCAGGAACTTCTGTAGAAGAATATCAGAAAAATCTGATTAAAAAACACGAAGATACCTTACAATATCGAGTAGAATTGTTTAAAGATTATTTGCATCAAACGGGTTTTAATACCGAACCTGTTTTGATTACCTATCCAGATTCTGTTGAAATTAATACGTTCATTTCTTTACGAAAAAAGAGTGAACCCATTTATGCGTTTGCCACTCCAAATAAGGAAAAACACACGTTGTGGAAGATTGAAACACAATCAGAAATAGACTGGTTACAAGAGCATTTTGAAAACATTCCGAATTTATATATTGCAGATGGACATCACCGTTGGGCTTCTGCAGAATTGTTGTTTGAGCAAGACAAACATTTAGGCAACAAAAACCTAAATTATTTTATGAGTTTTTTAATTGCCGAAAGTAATGTAAAAATTTATGAATTTAATAGAATTATTCGCGATTTAAATGGTTTATCAAAAAATGATTTCATAACTAAATTATCTGATAATTTTATCATCAAACCCAAAGATCAAGAATTGTGGAAGCCACAAAATAAATTTGAATTTGGAATGTATTTAGATGGCAGTTTTTATGCGTTGTTTTATAAACAATCTCAAAAAGCGACTTCTGTTTTAGAAAATTTAGATGCACAAATTTTATACGATACGGTTTTATATCCCTTATTAGGTATTGAAGATTTGCGTAACGACGAACGAATAGATTACATTCCAGGAAAACAAAGTGTTTCTGTTATTAAAGATTTAGTGGATGAAGGCGAATACGAAGTGGGTTTTATGCTCTACCCTACTAATATGTCAGAAATTAAAACTATTGCCGACAACAATTTAATTATGCCACCAAAATCAACCTACATTGAACCAAAATTTAGAAGTGGTTTAGTGGTTTATGAATTGTAAATAAAGAATACAAAAATGTCAATAGCTAAAAACCTTAACGTAATAAAATCCCAACTTCCACAACACGTGACTTTGGTTGCAGTTTCAAAAACCAAACCTGTTTCCGATTTAATGGAAGCGTATACTGCAGGTCAGCGTATTTTTGGAGAAAACAAAATCCAAGAAATGACCGAAAAATGGGAACAAATGCCAAAAGATATCGAATGGCATATGATTGGTCACGTACAAACGAATAAAGTAAAATTTATGGCAGAATACGTAAGTTTGATTCACGGTGTAGATAGTTTAAAATTATTACAAGAAATTAATAAACAAGCCGAAAAACACAATAGAGTAATCGATTGTTTATTACAAATTCATATTGCTGAAGAAGAAACTAAATTTGGTTTAGATGAAGAAGAACTAAATCATATTTTAACTTCTGATGATTTTAAAAGTTTAGAAAACATAAAGATTGTTGGTTTAATGGGAATGGCAACCTTCAGTGAAAATCAAATCCAAATCGAAAAAGAATTCAGCCATTTAAAAACAATTTTTGACAAACTCAAAACTCAAAACTCTGAACTCTTAACTCTCTCAATGGGTATGTCTGGCGATTATCAACTTGCAATTTCGTGCGGAAGCAACATGGTTCGAATAGGAAGTAGTATCTTTGGAACGAGATAAAGTTTATTTAACTTTGTCATTTCGACGTAAGGAGAAATCCCATAATCTAAATATAATGAGATTTCTCCTTACGTCGAAATGACAAAACACATAAAAAGGAAAGCATATTTACGCAATACTCGACATAGAAACTACAGGTGGGCAATACAACGAAGAAGGTATTACCGAAATTGCTATTTATAAATTTGATGGCCATGAGGTTGTGGATCAATTTATTAGTTTAGTAAATCCGGAAAAACCGATTCAGCCTTTTGTGGTAAAATTGACGGGTATCAACAATGCCATGTTACGCAGTGCTCCAAAATTTTATGAAGTTGCAAAACGCATTATTGAAATCACTGAAGGAACAATTGTTGTAGCTCATAACGCCAGTTTCGATTACCGAATTTTACAAACCGAATTCAGACGTTTGGGTTATGATTTCAAAAAACAAACGCTTTGTACGGTGGAACTTTCCAAAAAACTTATTCCTGATCAGGCTTCTTATAGTTTAGGAAAATTAGTTCGTGCTCTAGGAATTCCTATGGCAGACAGACACAGAGCGAGTGGAGATGCTATGGCAACTGTAAAGCTGTTCAAAATGCTTTTGGCAAAAGATATAGAAAAAGAAATTTTAATAAGTTTTGTCAAAACCGAAATTAAATCAGGAATGTCAACAAAATTGTTAGACATTGTTGAAAATTTACCTTCAAAAACGGGCATTTATTACATTCATAATGAAAAAGGCGATTTAATTTACATTGGCAAAAGTAAAAACATTAAAAAGCGTGTCAATCAGCATTTTACTGGTATAAATAGCAAAAGTAAAAAAATACAACGCGATGTATATGCCGTAACTTTTGAGGAAACAGGTAGTGAACTCGTTGCGCTATTAAAAGAAAGCGAAGAAATTAAAATCAACAAGCCTATTTACAACCGAGCGCAACGAAAAAGCATTTTTCAATATGCGTTGTACCAACATAAAAATGAGGAAGGCTATATCGCTTTAACCATTGAAAAAGCAGATGGTAGAAAAAAAGAAATCACCTCTTTTACCACCTTGCAAGAAGGTAAAAATGTATTATTCAAAATAACAGAAAAATATAACCTTTGTCAAAAAGTAAACGGTTTATATGACACCAAAAACGGCTGTTTTCAATACAAAATTAAAGAATGTAACGGCGCCTGTTTAGGTAAAGAAAATATTGAAAACTACAACGAACGCGTATTTGATTTTATTGAAGAAAATTCGTTTGAAAACAATAATATGATTGTTGTGGATAGAGGTCGGAGTTTTGAAGAACGAAGCGCAATTTTGATTGAAAGTGGCGTTTACAAAGGCTATTGTTTTTTTGACTTAAATTATCAAATAACGAATGTAGACATCTTAAAAAACATCATTATTCCCATGCAACATAATCGTGATGTAAAAACAATCATTCAAAGTTATTTGCGAAAAAATAAAGTGTCTAAAATAATTACGTTTTAGCATTGAACTACCTCATCACCATAATAGGGCCAACCGCCATAGGAAAAACTTCCTTAAGTATTGCTTTGGCAAAACATTTTGGTTGCGATATTATTTCGTGCGATAGTCGACAGTTTTTTAAAGAAATGAAAATTGGCACTGCTGTACCTAGCGAGAAAGAATTAGCTGTAGCACCACATCATTTTATACAAAATAAATCCATTTTTGAATCGTATTCAGTAGGTGATTTTGAACAAGAAGCTTTGGCTAAATTGGACGATTTGTTTCAAAAAAACTACATTCAAATTATGGTTGGAGGTTCTGGCTTATATGTCGATGCGGTATTGAAAGGCTTTGATGAATTTCCTGAAATTGATCCTTCGGTCAGAGCGGAAATAAATAGCAAATACGATGCATTGGGGATTGACTATTTGCAAGAACAATTAAACGCATTAGATTCAGATTATTTTCAAAAATTACAAACTGAAAATCCGCAAACCTTGCAAAATCCGCAACGCATGAAACGTTTTGTTGAAGTTTGTATCGGAAGTGGAAAACCTTACTCGAGTTTTATTGGTAAACGAAAAAATACTAGAAACTTTACACCTATTATCATAGGATTAGAAGCGGAAAGAGAAATCATGTACGATAGAATCAATCAGCGGGTAGATATAATGCTAAACGAAGGACTTTTAGCCGAAGTAGAAGCTTTGTATCCAAACAAAGAATTGAATGCTTTACAAACGGTAGGTTACAGAGAATTATTCGATTATTTTGATTCCAATATTAAAGATTCCCGCTTACTCGAAAATGCCATTGAACAAATTAAAATGAATACCCGAAGATTTTCTAAAAGACAAATGACTTGGTTTAAACGAACTGAAAATGTAAGTTGGTTTGATTTTTTAACCGATAGAGATAAAATTTTATCTATCATCAATTCGAAAATAAAAAAGTAAAAAAAAGCCCTGATTTCTCAGAGCTTTATTCGTTATTTTTTGATTACCAATCTAAAACCTTCGCCGTGAATGTTTAAGATTTCTACACCTGCATCTAATTTTAAGAATTTTCTTAATTTAGCAATGTAAACATCCATACTTCTAGAAGTGAAGTAGTTGTCATCTCTCCAAATTTTTGTTAAGGCTAATTCTCTAGGCATTAAGTCATTTTCATGCAAGGCTAACATTTTTAATAATTCGCATTCCTTAGGTGATAATTTAATAGGATCTTGACCAGGAAATGTTAAAAAACGTAATTTTGAATTCAAATGAAATTTTCCAATTTCAAACTCAAATTTAGTCGTGTCTGGTTTTACTTCAGAAGCTTTTCTTTGAATGATTGCTCTAATTTTCATCAACAATACTTCAGAGTCAAATGGCTTATTCAAATAATCATCAGCTCCTACTTTATAACCTTTCAACACATCTTCCTTAAGTGTTTTAGCCGTCAAGAAAATAATTGGCACTTCCTGATTTTTTTCGCGGATTTCACGAGCTAAGGTATAACCATCCTTGTAAGGCATCATCACGTCTAAAATGCACAAATCATAGGTGTCTTTTTTAAACTTTTCAAATCCTTCCATTCCGTTTTTAGCTAACGTAACTTCAAAATCATTGATCATTAAATAATCTTTTAAAACAGCTCCAAAGTTTGGATCGTCTTCTACTAGTAATATTTTTTTTCCTTCCATAATAATTGAATATTTTTTTAATTTATTAAGGGCATTTTGATAATAAAAGTACTACCCTTACCTTTTTCACTTTCAACATATATTTGACCGTTATGATCTTCGACAATTTGCTTCACATAAGAAAGCCCTAAACCGTGACCTTTTACATTGTGTAAATCTCCAGTATGCTCTCTATAAAATTTTTCAAAAACACGTTTTTGAGCTATTTTAGTCATTCCAGCACCTTGATCTTGAATCTTGATTATGATAAAATCTTTAATATTTTCGGTAAATACATCTATTATTGGCGCTTCTGGCGAATATTTTATGGCATTATCTAATACATTGACCAACACATTTGTAAAATGAACATCATTTAATAAAATTGTATTTCGGGTCGCATCAAAATGATGATTTATAATACCCGATCTGTCTTCAACGATTAAACCAACGTGCTCAATTGCATCTTCAATAATTTCAGTTACGTCTCTTGGCTCTTTTGAAATGTCCAACTCATTTTTTTCTAACTTAGAAATTCGCAATACATTTTCAACTTGAGCATGCATTCGTTTATTCTCCTCTTTAATCATTTGCAAATAGCGCTGAACTTTTTCTTTATCATCAATGATTTTTGGGTTTTTAATAGCGTCTAGAGCCAAGTTAATGGTTGCAATAGGCGTTTTAAACTCATGCGTCATATTGTTGATGAAATCGGTCTTAATTTCAGAAATTTGCTTTTGCTTTATTAGTTGATTTAAAGCACTCGAATAGGTTAAAACAATAACGAGTGTGAACAACAAAGATAAACTAGATATACCTATCAATGAAGAGAATACAAACTTACTTTTTTGCGGAAAACTAACTAACAATTGATATTTAGACATTCCTTCGTTATCCTGAAAAACTGGAATACCGTAGGTCGTATTTTTATCATACTTAAATTTTTCAGACCGAATTTTAGTTGCTAATCCATTGCTGTAAATTCCAAATTCAAAAGGTGTTTTAACACCATATTTTATTAATTCCGAACGAATTAGTTCGTCTAATTCTTCATTTGAAATTCTTTGCTGCAATGGTTTTTGCGCCACAATATCTTTAAAAACGACTTCAAAATTTGCTTTATCTAAACTAGATAAATTACCTGATTTTGAGATAGTTGTATTGGGTTGGTTACTCAGTTGAAAAGTAGCATCACTAATCGAATTTCCATTATAAACTTCAGTTTTTCGATTAGCTACTATGTTTCCAATAGTTATTGAATCGGCTTTGTTGTCAAAGAACGAACCTGTAATGCCGTAATTCTCAGCTACAAGTGTATTGGTATAAATAATTGTTTCATTCGTTTTAGTATCCCTTTCGTAAAAGTATACTTCTTTTAGTTGGCTCGTTTCTGGATCTTTACCAATAATATCTTTAATTTGGTTGTATGTTGTAAAAAACGAAACCAATTCTTTATCTTTTAAATTATCAGAAACGTTACCTAAAACTTGTTGTACGTGGTATTTAAATTCTTCTTCATTTTTATCCAATGAAGTCGAAATCCAATACAATTGAACTAAAATGATTCCTATTAATGATAAACTCATTAAAAAAACTAACAACCTAAATCTTGACTTATTCATCGAAACAAATTTAACATTTTAACATTTATTCCAAAAATACATTAACCAAAGATTAACATAAAAACCTTTTTTTACAGTTTTGATAAAATTTTAAGAATTTCGTCTACTTGAATAAACGTCTTATTTAAGTCGGTATTGTGGATTATGAAATCACTTTTTGTGATTTTTTCAGATTCAGGAAGTTGATTGTTCATGCGGGTTAAAATTGTTTTCTTTGAAACATTATCGCGTTTCATTGCCCGTTCAATTCTTATTTCTTCAGGTGCAGTAACTACTATAACTTTATCGCAAGCTGTATTTCCTCCTGTTTCAAAAAGAATAGCCACCTCTTTAATGATAAAATGAGCATTTGAATGGATTTTCAACCATTCAATAAAATGACTTTTAACTAATGGATGAACTATGTTATTTAACTGTGTAAGTTGAGTTGGTGAATTAAAAACCAAGTCTGCAATTTTTTTCCGATCTAGTTTTCCAAATTCATCTAAAACATTTTCTTCAAAAATAGCTTGTACAGAAGTAATTACTTCGGGTAATTCCATTAGTTTTTTAGCCTCTTCATCAGCAATATACACTGGAATACCTTTTGAAGCAATATAATGAGCTACAGTAGATTTTCCACTTCCAATTCCTCCTGTTAAACCAATGATTTTTGTCATTATCTATTTTTTAAAGAATAATTCGGGAAAAGCTTCTTGAGGTTTTTGATTTAAAATAAAAATTTTATAATACGAAAACAAAAATCCTTTTCCATATCCATAAAATTGAATAATTGCAGCATAAACAGAATAAAAAGCAATTGTAAGACTTTTATTTTGAATAAATGACCACACCAGTAAAAGTGAAAAATAACAGCCATACAAAGCCAAAAAATAAGGCCAATTAAAAAGCACTAATAATGCAGATGTAACAAAACCGATCAAAAACAAACTTGGAAACCAAAAAGTTATTTTTGCATATTCTGGATACCATTTATTTAAAATAGGTCGGGCTTTACCAAATTTATTGACTTGAATTTGAAACTTATCCCAACTTATTCTTCTTTTATGATAAACAAATGCTTCTTTAATTAATTTAGTTTTAAAACCTAAATTCCATAAACGAATAGACAAATCTGGATCTTCTCCTGGATGAATATTTCCAAAACCTTTTGACGCTTCAAAAGCAACTTTTGACAAACCCATATTAAAACTTCTAGGTTGAAATTTATCCATTTTTTCACTTCCTCCTCTTATTCCACCTGTGGTTAAAAAAGAAGTCATTGTAAAGTTAATTGCTTTCTGAATATCAGAAAACGAAGCTAAGGCAGCATCGGGTCCGCCGAAACAATCAACATATTCACTGGTAAGACTTGTATTAACCTTTGATAAATAATCTTCTGGAATAATACAATCCGAATCAAGAATGATGAAATAATCTCCTTTAGCTTGAGTCATCCCATAATTTCTAGAATCACCTGGTCCTGAATTTGGTTTGAAAAAATAAGCTATTGATAATTTTGATTGGTATTTTTCAATAATGTGTTCGCAAGAAATAGTTGAACCATCTTCAATAACAACTACTTCAAAAACAGCATCACCATCTAATTTTGACAAACTCTCTAATAATTCATCAATTTCATCTGGCCGATTAAAAACAGGAATAATAAAAGAAAAATACATGCTTTACATTTTGTACAAAGATATATAAAATAAAAAAGTCCCACATAAGTGAGACTTTATATATTTAAATGTGAAATTAAATTATTTTATACTTGGCACTTGCACCATTTCATTAGCATCAACTAAATAATCAACTCCTTCAAATCCAAAACCAAAAAGGTTTAAGAAATCTTGTTTGTATCCTGCTAAATCTCCTAATTCTACAAGTGATTCAGTAGTTGACTCAATCCATAATTTTGCAATTCTTTCTTGAACATCTGGTCGCATTTCCCAATCGTCAATTCTTATTCTTCCCTTCTCATCTGTTGGAACTGTGTTGCCTGTATATAATCGTTGTTGATATAAACGCTGAATTTGTTCAATACATCCTTCGTGAATACCTTCGGCTTTCATAATTTTATATAAAAGAGAAATGTATAATGGAATAACTGGAATTGCCGAACTAGCTTGAGTTACTAATGCTTTATTAACCGAAACATAGGCTTTCCCATCCAAATCACTCAATTGTTTTGTAATTTCAAATGCTGTAGCCTCTAAATGATCCTTTGCGCTTCCGATGGTTCCTTTTCTGTACACCGCTTCGGTAACTTCTGGTCCAATGTAAGAATAAGCAATAGTTGTAGCTCCTTTTGCTAAAACTCCAGCTTCATTTAAAGCATTCATCCACATTGACCAATCTTCACCACCCATAACCACAACAGTATTATCAATATCTTCTTGTGTAGCTGGTTCAATGGAAACCTGAGTTACGTTACCCGTATGAAAATCAACGGTTTTGTTTGTAAAAGCAGTACCAATAGGCTTCAAAGTTGAACGATGTAACACCCCAGAGGTTGGATGTTGACGAACAGGTGATGCCAAACTGTAAATTACTAAATCAATCTGACCTAAATCAGTTTTAATTATTTCAATTGCCTGAGCTTTTACTTCGTTTGAAAAAGCATCTCCATTAATACTTTTTGCATACAAACCTGTTTTTGTTGCTTCTACTTCAAAGGCTGCAGAGTTATACCAACCCGGAGAAGCTGTTTTACCTTCCGAAGGTTCTTTTTCAAAAAATACACCAATAGTTGCAGCATCAGAACCAAAAGCACTTGTAATTCTTGAAGCCAATCCAAAACCAGTTGAAGCTCCAATTACTAATACTCGTTTTGGACCATCAATTTTACCTTTAGATTTTACATATCCAATTTGATTTTTTACATTTTGTTCACAACCTTTTGGATGAGCTGTTAAACAAATAAATCCGCGCATTCTTGGTTCTATTATCATCTTCTAAATTTTATTATTTAATTTTCAATTATAAATCTTCAAACAAAAGTAGCTTAAAATATTAATTCAACAAAGCTTTTGCATGCTGTAATGCCGATTCAGAGACATCTTTACCCGATAACATTTCTGCAATTTGTTGAATTCGTTCTTCTGGATTCAACACCAATAATTCAGAGATTGTTGTTTCATTTTGAATACGTTTAATTACTTTGTAATGTGTGTCACCTTTGGCGGCAATTTGTGGAAGGTGTGTTATTGCAAATACTTGCATAGTTGAACTCATTCCCTTCATAATTTCACCCATTTTTATTGCAATTTCTCCCGAAACTCCGGTATCAATTTCATCAAAAATAATCGTAGGTAATTTTGAATAATTGGCTAAAATAGCTTTAATAGCCAGCATAATTCTCGACATTTCTCCGCCTGAAGCGACTTTCTTTAGCAATCCAAAATCTGTTCCTTTATTTCCAGAAAACAACAAAACTACTTCGTCTTTTCCTTTTTGAAAATAGGAATCTGTAACTCGAATTTCAAACTTAAAATTGGCTTCTACCATTCCTAATTGGGCTAAAATAGTTTTGATTTTTCCAATTAAAATTGGCGCGGTTCTACTCCTATTTTCTGAAATAACTCCTGCAATTTTATCTAAACTATTTTTATAATCCTGAACTCTTGCTTGTAATTTTTCAATAGACTGATCTAAATCATCCACTCGAATAACTTTTTCATCTAATTCATTTTGAATAGTAATTAATTCAGCAATAGTTTGTACTTGGTGCTTTTTCTGTAAATTATAAATCGTCTGTAATTTTGCAGTAATTAATTCTAATTGTTCAGGATCAGCAATAATTTTATCGTTATTTTGATCAATCTCAGAAATAATATCTTCAAATTCAAGTATGCAACTTATTAATCGCTCCAGCAATAGCGTATTTTGCGTTGAAAAACCAGCATTTTTTTGAAGGGCATTTTTAATTTCTTTTAAATTCATTAAAACGCCAATTTGATCTTCGTTTACAATAGCTAAAATTCTTTGAAAATTCTCTTTAATAAACTCAACATTACTAAGTTGTTCAAGTTCCTGTTCTAGTATTTCTTGTTCGCCATCAATTAAATTAGAGGCTAAAAGTTCGTTCAATAAATAAGAATTATACTCATATTCTTTTAGTAAAGTTTCTTTTTCTATCAATAATTCTCGCAACTCTTTTTGCGAAGATTTATAATCAAATAATGAAATCTTATACGAATTAATTAAGTCACCATTGTTTGCAACGGCATCAAGAATTTCTATCTGATAGCTTTCTTCGGTTAACTCGCGTGTTTGATGTTGTGAATGAATATCTAACAACAGCCAACCTAACATTTGCAATTCGTTAAGATTTACTGGGCTATCATTAATAAATGCGCGCGATTTACCCGAAGGTAAAATTTCTCTTCTAATGATTGTTTTATCTTCATAATCCAATTCATTTTCTTTGAAAAAGTCTTGCAGCTTATAATTTGAAAGTTCAAAAAAGGCTTCAATAATACATTTTTGCTCTTTATCTTTTAAGGAAGTTAAATCGGCTCTATTTCCTAAAACTAATCCTAACGCACCTAGTAAAATAGATTTCCCAGCTCCAGTTTCACCAGTAATAACAGAAAACTGGTTCGAAAAATCAGTTTCAAGTGATTCGATTAGGGCATAATTTTTTATGGAAAGCGAAAGTAGCATAGGTATTAATTACAATTTGATAAATGTATTATCTAATTTTATTCCACTTTTGAGAGTTTAATGGAGAAATTCTATTTAAAGTTTCTACTAATTTTGTAACATCTATTTTTGGTCCGTCCGAAAAAACAGAAACAATTTCATCGCCTTTAGCATCAAAAAAAGTTCTCATTATTAATGAATTAGGACGTACTTTTTGAATTTCTAATAGTGTTTGAATTGATTTTGCAACACCTTCTTTACCTTTAAGTAAATCTTCTTGCATAAGATCTAATCCTAACCTTTGATATTCATACATTGTGGATCTGAAAGGAGAAAATGTATTTGATAATAGATCTGAAATTAAAAAATTTCTATTGTTATTATTTCCTTCAGACTGACTCCAACCTTTATAACCACTAGTTTGAGCAACATTAACAATATTTGAAGCAATTTCTAAATATTTAGTTCCACCATTTAAAGCAAAAGAATCTTGATCTAAACCAATAATCAAATTAGAATAAAAAGCTAATACAGAAACAAGATTTGAGTTAAAACTGTTTTGATCATAAACCATCGTTTCAAATTCTATGAATCTAAACGAAAAATTTTTATCGTTAATATTTAAAATAGGTGTTGAAAAAGTACTGTTATATATTGGTCTTGAAGATTGTACTTGTAAAGTTGCTTCAAAATCATTTGAACCATATTTTGAAATATTGATGAAAAAATTACACTCTATTTTTTCAATATCAAGTATTTCTCTTTCGGTCCATTTTGTGTTATTTAAAAACTCCGTAACTTGCTTTTCAAGGTTTTTAAACAATTGAGGATTACCATTATTCACCTGCTGATAGTTCACCGATACTGAAGCATTTAGCTCTTGTGCTACGAAAAATTGCGAAAAAAACAATGTAAAAATGACTAGTAAATTACGCTTCATAATGTTTAATGATTTTATTTATAATATCAAAAGCAACGGCTTCTTTAGATTTTAAATCCATTGGTTCTACAGTAAAATCTCGATCAATAAAAGTGACTTTGTTTGTAGGTTGACCAAATCCTGCTCCTTTATCATTCAACGAATTTAAAACAATCAAATCTAAGTTTTTTTTCTGAATTTTCAACTTAGCATTTTCAATTTCATTTTCGGTCTCGAGTGCAAATCCAATTAAAAATTGTTTTTGTTTTTGTTCTCCTAGAGAAGCTAAAATATCTTGCGTTTTTTCTAATGTAATAGATAACGTAGTTTCAGTCTTTTTTATTTTTTGAAGTGCTGCATTTTTTGGACGATAATCGGCCACGGCTGCTGCTGCAATTACAACATCCATAACATTATAATACTGAAAACAAGCATTATACATCTCCTTAGCTGAAGTAACTCGAATTAATTTAATTTGAGAATTTGAAAGTTCTAAATGTGTTGGCCCTGAAATTAAAGTAACTTCTGCTCCCATTTTTGCGGCTTGAAGTGCAATATCAAACCCCATTTTTCCTGAAGAATGATTACCAATAAAACGCACAGGATCTATGGCTTCATAAGTAGGACCTGCGGTTACCATTATTTTTTTTCCTTTTAATGGTAATTTGTCTAATAAATCATTTTCAATAAAAGAAACAATAGTTACTGGTTCTGCCATTCTTCCTTCACCTGTTAATCCACTGGCTAATTCCCCGTTTTCGGCAGGAATTATAATATTCCCAAAAGAAGATAACTTTTGAAAACTATCTATTGTTGAAGGATGTTTATACATATCTAAATCCATTGCTGGAGCAAAATATACTGGACATTTTGCAGATAAATAGGTTGCAATTAGTAAATTATCACAATTACCATTAGCCATTTTAGAAAGTGTATTTGCCGTAGCAGGTGCAATAATCATAAGATCTGCCCAAAGTCCTAATTCAACATGATTATTCCATTCGCCCTTTCCCTCTTCTTCGTTATAAAAAGTAGAAAATACGGGATTTTTTGAAAGGGTTGATAAAGTAAGTGGCGTAATAAAATGCAAAGAAGCAGGCGACATTACAACTTGTACTTGTGCGCCTGCTTTTATGAATAATCTAACCAAATCGGCTGTTTTATAAGCAGCTATACCACCAGATATACCTAGCAAGATTTTTTTACCGCTTAAAACAGACATATTTAGTTATTTTGAATCTCTGTAGTAGATTTTACCTTCTTCCCACTCTTGAACTGCCAATGCATGAGGTTTTGGTAATTTTTCATAGAATTTTGAAACCTCAATTTGTTCTTTGTTTTCAAAAACTTCTTCTAAACTATCGTTGTAAGTAGCAAATTCTTCCAATTTTTCAATTAATTCCTTTTTAATTTCGGTATTAATTTGATTGGCTCTTTTTGACATAATAGTAATCGCTTCATAAATATTTCCAGTAGGCTCTTCTAACTTACTTTTGTTATAAGTTATCGTATTTACTGGAGCACTTGTTTTCTTTAAATCCATGATTTTTTATTTAGAAAATTGTTGTAATTCTTGTTCAATTGTTGCAAACATTTTGTCAGCATCCTCTTTGTAAGCTGTATCCGATTTGAATTTTATTAAATTAGCATAGGTTGTTTTAGCATAAGCTAAACGTTCTTGTTTTTTTGATTCAATACTATTAATTGCTAATTTATATGCAGAATCTAATCTATAAAACAAAGCCTGCTCTTTGTAAGGTGTTCCAGGAAAATCAGTAATAAAATTATCAAAAGCTTTTAAAGCGGCTTTAAAATCTGAAATACTATTGTATTGTTTAGCTATTTCAAATGCCTTCTTTTCTAGTTTTTCTCTTAATTCCTTTACATATTCATTTGCTTTTGGCATGTATTCAGAATTTGGATAAGTATCAATAAATTTTTGTACTTTTTCTAATGCTTTATCAGTATCGGTTTGGTCTAAACTGTAAACTGGTGAAAGCTTATAAAAACATTCTGAAGCTAAAAATGAAGCCTCTTCTCTTTTTTCACTTTTAGGATAACTGGCGGCAAAATTTTCAAATTGGTAACCCGCTAAATAATATTGTTTGGTATTATATAATGATTTTGAATACATGTAAAACAAACGTTCTGCCTGAGGTTTTCCTTTATAAGCAGGCGCAACTTGTTCATACAAACGGATGGCTTTTAAATATTTTCCGCCTTCAAACATTTTATTTGCTGCTTCTGTTTTTACAGCCACATCATCAGACTTAAGTGCTTTTTGATACTGACTGCATGAAGCAAAAAGTACGAGGGTTAGGAAGAAACTAAAAATTTTAATCATTTTTTTTATTTTTAACTTTGAAAATATCATTACTATTGATACCTAAAAAAGCAACTGCAAATTTAGATATTATTTACTTACTATAAAAATCTTTTTTTTATTGTACCTTTTTTGTAAAATTATGCAATCTTGTTGCTAAGTCATCATTGACATTTACAAGAGGTAATCGAAGTGTATTTTCCGATAAACCCAATGCTTTAAAGACTTCTTTAATTCCTCCAGGATTGCCTTGTTCAAAAATCATATCAATACTATCGGCTAGTAAATAATGCAATTTATAGGCTTCATCTACTTTTCTTTGTAATCCTAAGCGCACCATTTCTGAAAATTCTTTAGGAAAACCTTCACCAATTACCGAAATAACTCCTGCTCCACCTGCTAAAACCATCGGTAACGTAATCATATCATCTCCCGAAATTACTAAAAATCCTTCCGGTTTGTTTTGAATTAATTTCATTGCTTGGACAATATCTCCAGCGGCTTCTTTAATACCAATAATATTTTTGAAATCATTTGCTAATCGAATTACCGTAGATGGCAACATATTACTTGCCGTTCTTCCGGGTACATTATAGACAATTACGGGAAGAGGAGAGGCCTCTGAAACCGCTTTAAAATGTTGGTAAATTCCTTCTTGAGTAGGCTTGTTGTAATACGGAGACACCGATAAAATTGCTGAAAAATTAGAAAAATCTCTTGATTTTAATTCTTCAACTACTTTCATCGTATTATTACCTCCTACACCTAATACCAATGGTAACCTACCTGAATTTGCAGTTATAATTGTATTAATTACTAATTCTTTTTCTTCGCTCGAAAGGGTTGCTGTTTCTGCCGTAGTACCAAGTACCACTAAATATTCAACTCCGCCGTCAATAACATAGTTTACAATTCTAGTTAATGCTTCTACATCAACCGAAAAATCTTTTTTAAAAGGCGTAACTAGTGCAACACCTGTACCAATAAATGATTGCATTTTATATTTTGTTTAAAATTTTTAAATATTTGAATAATTCTAAAGTAAACATTTCATATTCATCAACTAACGTTTTTATAATAAAATGGTTTACTCTTTTATCAACAGTGTCAAAACCTACTTTAAAATTTGCTTTTGATTTAATGGATAATAGTAGCAAAGCATATTTATTAACATCATAATAATTAATCAATATATCAAAAGGCGTGTCCAAAAAATTGATAACTTCTGTTTTGTCAATTTCACCAGCAAATGAAATGTTTTTTAAAGATAAAAATGGGCTAGCTATAAGTTCTTTTGACTTAATTTTATCTTTAAAAATCAAAACTGTAATTTTATCTTTTTCTATTCCTTGCGAAATAAGTTGCTCCACTAATCCTTCCGTATTTGAAAAATAAGTCTCATCAACAAGAAGTCCAACGGTTGTTATTTTTTGTTGCACTAATTGGTTCTTTTCTTTTAATAACCTTTTAGTTACATTTTTTTTAAGAAAAAAATTCTTTATTATCTTATAAAACATAGTATTTTTACCTCTCAGACAAAATTATAAATTAAGTCGTTTAATATGATGGTAAATGTAAAAAAGAATATACTAATTTTTCGCTATTTTGTTATATTATTAACATTTTGCAGCCTTTTTTCTTGTAAAACTAATAAGTATTATAATTATAAAGTTGAAGGTAAAAAAATAAGCGTTACCTCGGAAAAAGGAGAAAACAAAGAAATAGAAGCTTATATTGCTCCTTTCAGAGCAAACATAACAAAGGAATTAGACAGTGTTTTGGCTTATTGTCCTGAAACCTTAGACAAGAGTATTGGCAAATGGCAAACTACAATTGGAAATCTTTTAGCAACCATAGTCTTTGAACTTGGAAATCCTGTATTTGAAAAAAGAGAACATAAATCAATTGATTTTTGTCTTTTAAATAGTGGTGGTATTCGATCCATCATTCCGCAAGGAAATGTAACTTCCAGAACTGCATATGAAGTAATGCCATTTGAAAATAGTTTATATGTTGTTGCTCTTAAAGGCGCCCAAATCAAAGAAATGGGAACCTACCTTTTAGCCGAGAAAAAACCACATCCTTTGTACAATATTCAATTTTTTGTTGATAAAAATAATTTAACCGTAAAACGTATTGTCATAAACGGAAAACCTATTGATGACGAAAAAATTTATTATGTTGCTACCTCCGATTATTTGTCAAATGGTGGAGATAATATGACTTTTTTCAAAGAAAGCACAGAAAAATATGATTTAGATTACAAGATTAGAAACATACTTATTGATTATTTTAAAAAAGTGGATACTATTCCCGTTATAAAAGACGAAAAAATTATTATCGAGTAATAAAACCTATCAAATGAAAAGAAGAGATTTTATCCAAAAAACAGCTGCTAGTTCTGCATTATTAGGATTAGCAAATATCGGTTTAAGTAGTTTTACAACGTTTGATGACAAAAAAATAACCATTCTGCATACTAATGATGTGCATAGCTATATTGATCCATTTCCTGCTGACCATCCAAGAAATCCAAATATGGGAGGAGTTGCAAGAAGAGCTGCTTTAATTGAAAGTATTCGTATGGAAGAGGAAAATGTATTGCTGCTTGATGCAGGTGATATTTTTCAAGGAACGCCCTATTTTAACTATTATGGTGGCGAATTAGAATTTAAATTGATGAGCATGATGCACTATGATGCAGCAACTATGGGAAATCATGATTTTGATAATGGAATTGATGGGTTTTATGCGCAATTACCTCATGCCAAATTTGAGTTTGTGTCGGCAAATTATGATTTTAAGAATACCATTTTAAACGAACATGTTAAACCTTTTAAAATTTTCAATAAAGGAGGAATTAAAATTGGAGTTTTTGGTTTAGGCATCGAACTTGAAGGACTTGTAGACAAAAAAGCATACAAAGAAACGGTTTATCTAGATCCAATTGAAATTGCACAAGACATGACAAGAATTCTAAAACACAAGGAAAAATGCGATTTAGTAATTTGCCTTTCTCATTTAGGGTATTCCTATAAAAACGAACCGAATAAAATTTCAGATATCGTATTAGCAAAAAAAACTAAAGACATTGATTTAATTATTGGAGGACATACGCACACATTTCTTAATAAACCAGTGATTGAAAAAAATAGTGATGGCAAAGAAGTCATTATCAATCAAGTAGGATGTCATGGTATAAATTTAGGTCGGATTGATTTCTACTTTTCAAATGATGCTACTGTAACCAGTAATGGAAAATCAATAATTGTATAGCAAACTGATCCTAATTATTCTAGTGTCATCTGCTGAAAATCAAACTCTGAAATAATTGCAATTTTTAGTTGGTTGGCTTTTTCTAATTTTGCCGGTCCCATGTTATCACCTGCAATCACAAAATCGGTTTTAGCAGAAATAGAACTACCTACTTTTCCACCGTTATCTTCAATAGCTTTTTTAAGTTCGTCTCTAGAATACAACTCAAAAACACCTGAAACCACAAAAGTTTTACCTTTTAATTTTTCGGAAAGCAATACTGACTCAGCATCTGATTCTAATTGAACGCCAAATTGTTTCATTCGTTCAATAATTAATCTGTTTTCTTGATTGTCAAAAAATTGAATCACACTTTGCGCTATTTTATCGCCAATTTCATCCACCAAAATCAAATCCATCATACTTGCTTGAGAAATAGCATCTATTGATTTATAATGCTTCGCCAATTTTTTAGCCACTGTTTCACCCACATATCGAATTCCCAGTGCATACAAAACGCGTTCAAAGGGAATACTCTTTGATTTTTCGATACCTTGAATTAAATTGTCAGCTGACTTTTCTGCCATTCGTTCTAACGGAATAATTTGCTCTTTTTTTAATTCGTATAAATCAGCATAATTAGTTACTAAACCTGCACTAAATAATAACGCCACAGTTTCTCCTCCTAAACCATCGATATCCATGGCTTTACGCGAAATAAAATGTTGAATCCTTCCAATGATTTGTGGCGGACAACCATAAAAATTTGGACAAAAATGATTCGCTTCGCCTTCAGTTCTAACTAATTCTGTTTGACATTCTGGACAATGAGTAATATATTTCGTTGGCTCAGATTGATTTCCTCGTTGAGCAACTGCAATAATTTTCGGAATAATTTCGCCTCCTTTTTCAACAAAAACGGTATCGCCAATTCGAATGTCTAACTTTTCGATTTGGTCCGCATTATGCAAAGAAGCTCGTTTTACAATGGTTCCAGCCAATTGCACAGGTTCTAAATTCGCTACGGGTGTAATGGCTCCCGTGCGCCCCACTTGGTAG
>CAMDQL010000030.1 GCA_945905915.1 Flavobacterium psychrophilum | reverse complement strand
TCCGTGATCCAGAGAACGCTTTATTGCCAAACTGGTTACACATCCCGGTTGCCTATCATGGAAGAAGTTCAACAATTGTTCCTAGTGGGATTTCAGTTCATAGACCTTATGGACAAACCTTATCTAGCGGTGAAACACAACCTGTTTTTGGACCTTCAAAACTAGTAGATTTTGAATTAGAAACTGCATTTATTACTACTGATGCAAACATTATGGGAGAACCTGTTTCAGTTAAAGATGCTGAAGAATGTATTTTCGGAATGGTTTTGTTTAACGATTGGTCAGCAAGAGATATTCAAAAATGGGAATATGTTCCACTTGGTCCGTTTTTAGCCAAAAATTTTGCTTCTTCCATTTCACCTTGGATTGTTACTTTAGATGCTTTGGAACCTTTTCGTTGTGCCTCACCAGAACAAAATCCGAAACCATTACCTTATTTACAACAAACAGGAAACCATGCTTACGATATTAACTTGCAAGTAGCCATTAAACCCGAAAATGCAGTTGAAACTGTTGTTTCTAATACAAATTTTAAATATATGTATTGGACGATGAGTCAGCAATTGGCACACCATACTATTAATGGTTGTAGAATTAATTCGGGTGACATGATGGGAAGTGGAACGATTTCTGGTCCTACCGAAGATTCATTTGGCTCGATGCTAGAACTAACTTGGGGCGGACAAAATCCAATTAAAATGAATGATGGAAGCGAACGTAAATTCATTAATGACAACGATACAGTTATTGTACGTGGGTATTGTCAAGATAATCAAGTTAGAATTGGATTTGGTGAAGTCAGCAGTAAATTATTGCCTGCCATTAATTTGAAGTTCTAATAAAATTGCCTATAAAAATATCTTTTTAACAATTTTAAGGTCAAAAAATATTAAATTAATAATTCAAACGATTTCGGTTTAGTTTTGCTAACAATTGAGCGTATTTTATTATATTTGTGACCGCAAAATAACAAACAAAATAATACCCTAGGCGAAGCCAAATTAAATGGAACACCCGAAATTAAACCTAACAATATGGCAAAGATTAAAGTAGCTAATCCAGTAGTTGAATTGGATGGCGATGAAATGACTCGAATCATTTGGAGTTTTATTAAGGAGCAATTAATTCTTCCTTATTTAGATTTAGATATTAAATACTATGATTTAGGTATCGAAAGCAGAGAAGCCACCAAAGACCAAATTACGATAGATTCTGCGGAAGCTATAAAAAAATATAACGTAGGGATTAAATGTGCAACTATTACTCCTGACGAAGAACGTGTGAAAGAATTCAATCTTTCTGAAATGTGGAAATCACCAAATGGCACAATTCGTAACATTGTAGGTGGCACCGTTTTTCGTGAACCAATCATTATGAGTAATGTACCACGTTATGTTCAAGGTTGGACAAAACCAATCGTTATAGGACGTCATGCTTTTGGAGATCAATACAAAGCTACCGATAAAGTAATCAAAGGAAAAGGAACTTTAACCATGTCGTTTACCAATGAAGCTGGTGAAACTACAACTTGGAATGTGTATGATTTTAAAGGTGATGGAGTAGCCATGTCGATGTATAATACTGACGAAAGTATTTATGGATTTGCGCATTCTTCTTTCCAAATGGCATTAACAAAAAAATGGCCTTTATATCTTTCTACTAAGAATACCATTTTGAAAGCTTATGACGGAAGATTTAAAGATATTTTTGAAGAAGTATTCCAACAACATTATAAAGCTGATTTTGATGCGAATGGAATAATTTATGAACACAGACTTATCGACGATATGGTTGCTTCATGTATGAAATGGAACGGTGGATTTGTTTGGGCTTGTAAAAATTATGACGGAGACGTTCAATCGGATACCGTAGCACAAGGATTTGGTTCGTTAGGACTAATGACTTCTGTTTTAGTTACTCCTGATGGAAAAACAGTTGAAGCAGAAGCAGCTCACGGAACCGTAACACGTCATTACCGCCAACACCAACAAGGAAAGAAAACATCAACCAATCCAATTGCTTCAATTTTTGCATGGACAAGAGGATTAGAACACAGAGGTAAATTAGACGGAAATCAAGAATTAATTACCTTCTGTCATACATTAGAACAAGTGTGTATTGAAACGGTTGAAAGTGGAAAAATGACTAAAGATTTAGCAATGTTAGTTAAACCAGAAGGTTTAACCGATGCTGATTATTTAACTACTGAAGACTTCCTTCAAACGTTAAAAGTAAATTTAGATCAGAAATTAGGCTAAAATCTAAATTTTTATATAAAAAAAGCGTTTCAATTGAAACGCTTTTTTTATGCTTATTTTTTATCTTCTTCTCGAACCACTACAATTGTGGCTTTAATTCCGGTTGTTAAATTCCATTCATTTGAAGTAATTAAATTTCCTGAATCATCATAGACACTAAAAGCTGCTGTATTGGGTCCAGATGTGCCTTGATTCAATGCTTCAAAATCTAATTTATTAAATCCATTGGTTATGTCGATGTAATATTCTTTAACTGTAGCTTCTAATAAAATTTCTGTAATTACCGTTTTATCGTTTAATAATAATTTAACGCGATCTCCATCTGGATATTCATGATCACGGCAAACGATTTTTACATACTTTGTTTTACTTTTAAATTCTCCTAAAAATTGATTACTTCTGTATTCAGGCTGAATGGCTTTATCTCTATTATTTAACTTATTTTTTAAATCTTCACCCGGATTTTTAAATTTTGTTTTTTCCACCAAAACACTTTCCTGACCATTATCCTTCTTTAAAATGGAATACCGCTTTAAATAAGAATCATCTTTATCTAACACACTTTTAAAAGGCATTGTAATAGCTTTTGATTTGATTTCCGTTTTAACTGAAACATCCCAATTTAATTTAATTTTTGGCGACATAAATGGTGTGTCTTTCTGTGCCCAAATACAGCCAGAAAAAAACAAAAATGCTATTAAAATTGTAAAACGCATAAAAAATAACTCCTTTAAATTGTAAAATTAAACTATAAATTGAGTTTTAAACATAAATTAACATAAGTTTTAAAACATTTGCCAACTTTAATTCCCAAATTTGTAGCTCAAAATTCATGCCTAAATTATGAAAAAACAAATCCTTTTTTTCTATTTAATCTTCCATTCCTTTTTGGGATATTCGCAAGATAAAGTAACCTTGAGTGGAACTGTAATTGATAGTAATAACAATGAATCACTTATAGGTGTTGTTATAGAAATACCCGTGCTAAAAATAAGCACCATCACAAATGAATATGGATTTTATTCGCTTACTATTCCCAAAGGAACTTATTCAGTTGTAATCAACACCATTGGATATGAGACTAAAATAGTAGAAATTTCAATTCAAGAAAACAGAAAATTAACCTTTGATATCAAAGCAGATGCAAAAGAATTAGATGCTGTAATTGTAAATAAAAATCCGTATCGAACGATTATTAGCAAGCCTGAAATGAGCGTGAATAAAATAGCCATAAGTACTATTAAAAAAATGCCCGCTATTTTAGGAGAAATCGATATTTTAAAATCAATTACCACGTTGCCTGGAGTTACAAATGCTGGCGAAGGTCAGTCGGGATTCAATGTGCGCGGAGGTGCTGCTGATCAAAACTTAATCCTTTTAGACGAAGCAACCGTTTATAATTCGTCTCATTTATTCGGTTTTTTCTCCGTTTTCAATGCCGATGCAATAAAGGATTTAAAATTGTATAAAGGCGGCATTCCTTCCAGGTTTGGAGGAAGAGTTGCCTCAGTTCTTGATATTTATCAAAAAGAAGGAAATAGCAAAGCATTTCATTTATCGGGAGGAATAGGGCTTATTTCGAGTAGAATTATGGCTGAAGGCCCTTTAGTGAAAGAAAAAGGCTCCTTTTTAGTTGCAGGAAGAAGTTCGTATGCCCATTTGTTCTTAAAATTAACCGATAATAAAAATTCCGCCTATTTTTATGACTTGAACACAAAATTAAGTTACAAGCTGAACGAAAATAATAATTTATACCTTTCTGGTTATTTCGGTCGCGATGTTTTTAGTCTCAACAATAGCTTTGTTAATACTTACGGAAACACTGTATTCAACTTACGCTGGAATCATTTATTCAATGACAAATTATTTTCAAACTTTTCAATGATTTACAGTGATTATTACTACGGATTGACAATTGATTTCGTTGGATTCAATTGGGATAGTGGCATCAAAAATTATAATTTTAAATATGACTTTAAGCATTACCTAAACGATAAAACAAAACTCTTTTATGGTGTCAATGCAATTTATTATGATTTTAACCCAGGAAAAATCGAACCAATTAATAGCGCTTCAGGAATAAATCCTAAACAATTAGATAAAAAATATGCTTTTGAACCTGCATTATATGTAGATGTTGAACAACAACTTTCAGATAAGATATCAATTAATTACGGATTGCGTTACAGCTTATTTTATCGATTAGGAAATCAAAAAATGAATACCTATGCCAATAATCAAGCGGTAGTTTTTAATTCGGAACAACAAATTTATGAAAAAGCCACACCTAATGGAACAGTAGATTATGGACGTAATGAAACTATTGCAAAATTTAATAATCTTGAACCCAGGTTTTCAATAGCTTACCTTTTAAATGATGCGCAATCGATAAAAATGAGTTATAACAGAATGACGCAGTATTTGCATTTAATTTCAAACACGCAATCCCCTGCTCCTTTGGATGTTTGGACACCAAGTGACCAGTTCTTAAAACCTCAAATTTTAGATCAAATTGCCATTGGATATTTTTCTGAATTAAACAACGGAAAATATACTTTGGAAGTCGAATCATTTTATAAAAAAATAAAAAACAGATTAGATTACATTGATGGAGCTGATTTGATAGCAAATAACGCTATAGAACAAGTGGTTTTAAATGGTAACGCAAGAGCGTATGGTCTAGAAGTTTTATTTCGTAAAAATGAAGGCCGATTAAATGGTTGGGCTTCTTATACCTTATCACGTTCTGAACAGCAAACCCCTGGAAGAAATAGCATTGAAACAGGAATTAACAATGGTGCTTGGTACAAAACAGGTTGGGATAAACTTCACAATTTATCCATCACTGGAATGTATAAATTAAATGAAAAATGGAGTTTTAGCAGTATTTTTACACTACAATCAGGGCAACCTGTAACCTATCCAAACGGTCAATATCAATATCAAGGGATTTCAATTCCTACTTATGGCTTACGAAATGAAGATAGACTTCCTACGTATCATCGTTTAGATATTTCTGCAACACTAATTCCTTCAAAAAACAAAAATCGTAACTGGCAAGGTGAATGGGTTTTCGGAATTTATAATCTATACAGCCGTAAAAATGCTGCCTCAATTAGTTTTAGACAAAATCAAGATTCTGGTAATAATGAAGCGGTTAGACTGTCTATTTTTGGAATTGTACCAAGTGTTACTTATAACTTTAAATTTTAAACTTATGAAAACTACTTATAAAATAATAATTATTGCATTTACCTTATTTTTAACTTCTTGTGAAGACGTGGTAAATATTGAACTAGATACTGCTCCTGCAAAATTAGTCATAGATGCTTCACTCAAGTGGGAAAAAGGCACCACTGGAAATGCGCAAACCATTAAATTAACCACAACCACCGATTTTTATGCTACTACTATTCCTGTGGCGTCTGGTGCTGTCGTATTTGTTAGAGATGAAAATGCAAATCAATTTGATTTTATTGAAACTCCCGGAACAGGAAATTATATTTGCACCAATTTTATCCCAGTAATTAATCGTAACTACATATTAACAGTTATTTATAATGGACAAACGTATACCGCTTCAGAAAAGCTAATTGCCGTTCCTACAATCGATTCTATTGAACAAGATAATGAAGGTGGATTTACGGGTAGCGAAATTGAAGTGAAATTCTTTTTTCAGGACACTGCAATCGTTAATAATTTTTACTTAACTCAATTTAATACCTCATTAAGATTGCTCCCAGAATATGATGTAATTGACGATGATTTTTTTCAAGGTAATCAAATGTTTGGTTTGTATTCCGATGAAGATTTAAAAACTAATGATCAAATACATTTTACGTTACAAGGAATTTCAGAACGATATTACAATTACATGAATGTATTATTAGGCATCGCCGGAACAAATGGTGGCAGTCCGTTTCAAACACCGCCAGCAACAGTGAGAGGAAATATCATCAATCAAACGAATTTTAATAACTTTGCATTAGGCTATTTTAGTGTTTCCGAAACAGATAAAAAAAGTTATATCGTTCAATAAATTAAAACTCTCTAAAAAATGTCATCACATCACATTGTTCGAGACGATCAAGAACCCGCATTAATCATTGCGAATGGTGCTTCCTGCAACAGTGAATTGATGGGGCAATTATTAGAATGGTCTCCTTTAGTGATTGTTTTAGATTCAGCAATAGAAAGAGTTCTCGATTTGGGTATTAAAGTTGATGTGTTGCTGGGTGATTTTGATCGAAATTTCAACCCGGAAATTTATATAGAACATCAATATCCTTTGGAAATAATTCATGTCGTTAATCAAGATAAAACCGATTTAGAAAAAGCATTTGACTATCTTATTGAAAAAGGACATAAAGCTGTAAATGTCATATGGGCAACAGGTAAAAGAGCCGATCATACGTTAACCAATATCACCAACATCGTTCAATACCGCAACCAACTCAAAATTGTGGTCATCGATGATCATTCTAAAGTATTTTTATTACCTACAAAATTTGATAAATGGTACACTGCAAATACCATAATATCGCTCATTCCGGTAGGAAAAGTAAGTGGCATTACTACAAAAAACCTTTTTTATTCACTCAATAACGAAGAATTACAAATAGGATATCGCACTGGAAGCAGCAATCATGTGGTTAATGACGGAATTGTTACCATTGAACACCAATCTGGTGATTTATTGTTGATGGAATGCTGGGATTAAAAAAACCGCATTTGTATATCTGCTGAAAATTTGCTACTTTTGAGTAGAGCAATGATCCGATGAAAAGCAAAACTGAACCCACTGAAAAAAGTAATCTTCATCCAAGAAATCCACATCGTTTTAGATATGATTTTGATAAACTAATTGAAGTATTACCCGAATTAGAACAATATGTTGTCACTGATGCAAATCGATCAGAAAAAACGATAGATTTCAGTCACTCTGAAGCAGTAAAAACACTAAATAAAGCTTTATTGGTTGCAGAATATGCCATTGATAATTGGGATATTCCTTCACAATATTTATGTCCGCCCATTCCTGGGAGAGCCGATTACATCCATTATTTAGCCGATTTATTAGCCGAATCAAACAAGGGAACTATTCCAACAGGCGAACAAATTGTAGGTCTAGACATTGGAATTGGTGCTAATTGTATTTATCCCATTTTAGGAAACTGTAGTTATGATTGGAGTTTTGTAGGTGTTGACATCGATGAAATTGCGATACAAAATTGTAAAAAAATAATAGCCCAAAATCCGAAATTAAGCGAAGTAATAAGCCTTCAATTACAAACCGAACCGCGCTATATTTTCAAAAATATTATATTGCCCGAAGACCGTTTTTCGTTTACCATTTGCAATCCACCATTTCATTCATCATCAACTTCAGCAGCAAAAGCGAATTCTAGAAAAGTCAGCCAATTAAAATCTTCAGAAAAACAATTAAACTTTGGCGGACAAAACTATGAATTATGGTATAATGGAGGTGAAATCGGATTCATAACCCAAATGATTTACGAAAGCGTCAAATATCCTTTACAATGTTTTTGGTTTACCACTTTAGTATCAAAAAAAGACAACTTAAAAACCATCTACCGAACCTTAAATAAAGTAGGCGCCGTTGCAATTAAAACTTTTGAAATGTCTCAAGGGCAAAAACGCAGCCGATTTGTGGCCTGGACGTTCTTGAGTGAAAAGCAACAAAATGAATGGAGTTTTTCTAACGAATAAAAAACTAACTTTGCACTGTCATACTTTTAACCATTTCCAGATCAAATAAATGAAATTCCAAGTCGTTTCAGATTATAAACCTACAGGTGACCAACCTCAAGCCATTGAAAAATTATCAAAAGGGATAAGGGCTGGCGAAAAGTATCAAACACTTCTTGGTGTTACTGGTTCTGGAAAAACATTTACCGTTGCAAATGTGGTGCAAGAAGTACAAAAACCTACACTAGTTTTAGCACATAATAAAACTCTTGCCGCTCAATTATACTCTGAATTTAAGCAATTTTTTCCAAATAATTCGGTACAATATTTTGTTTCTTACTATGATTATTATCAACCAGAAGCCTTTATTCCAGTCACCGGAACCTACATTGAAAAAGATTTATCGATCAATGAAGAATTAGAAAAATTGCGATTAAGCACTACTTCTGCCCTACTTTCGGGCCGAAGAGACATTATTGTAATCTCTTCTGTTTCTTGTTTGTACGGAATTGGGAATCCAGTTGAGTTTCAAAAAAACGTCATCAATTTAGCAAAAGGTGAAATTATTTCGCGCACAAAAGTACTTCACAACTTAGTACAAAGTTTGTATTCTAGAACCGAAGCTGAATTTAATCCCGGAAATTTTCGCATTAAAGGAGATATTTTAGAAATCTTCCCAAGTTATGGTGACGAACCGTTTCGTATTCACTTTTTTGGTGATGAAATTGAGGAAATTGAGGCCTTTGATGCGCGCACTGCACAAGTTCTTGAGCATTATGAAAAACTGACAATTTATCCGGCCAATATGTTTGTGACTTCGCCCGATGTCTTACAAAATGCCATTTGGGAAATCCAACAAGATTTAGTAAAACAAGTCGATTATTTTAAAGAAATTGGCAAACATTTAGAAGCGAAACGACTCGAAGAACGCACTAATTTTGATTTGGAAATGATTCGAGAATTAGGTTATTGCTCAGGAATTGAAAACTATTCGCGTTATTTAGACGGAAGAGAACCTGGAACAAGACCTTTCTGTTTGTTAGATTATTTTCCAGATGATTTTTTAATGGTAGTTGATGAAAGTCACGTTACACTTTCGCAAGTTCATGCGATGTATGGGGGCGATCGAAGCCGAAAAGAAAATTTAGTCGAATATGGTTTTAGATTACCTGCTGCAATGGACAATCGCCCTTTGAAGTTTGAAGAATTTGAAGCGCTTCAAAACCAAGTAATATATGTTTCTGCAACGCCAGCCGATTATGAATTACAAAAAACAGAAGGAGTTTATGTAGAACAAGTCATTCGACCAACAGGTTTGCTTGACCCAATTATTGAAGTGCGACCAAGTGCCAATCAAATTGACGATTTAATCGAAGAAATTCAGTTGCGTTGTGAAGCAGACGAACGTGTTTTGGTTACGACTTTAACCAAACGAATGGCAGAAGAATTGGCCAAATACTTAACAAAAGTTTCGATTCGTTGTCGTTACATTCATTCCGATGTAGATACATTAGAAAGAGTAGAAATCATGCAAGATTTGCGTAAAGGTATTTTTGATGTACTAATTGGAGTCAACTTATTACGTGAAGGATTGGATTTACCCGAAGTTTCGTTGGTAGCTATTTTAGATGCCGATAAAGAAGGTTTTTTAAGAAGTCATCGTTCGCTAACCCAAACCGTTGGTAGAGCTGCTCGAAATGTCAATGGAAAAGCCATAATGTATGCCGATAAAATTACGGCTTCGATGCAAAAAACGATGGACGAAACCACTTACAGACGAGAAAAGCAAACCCGATATAATACTGAGAACAACCTGGAACCAAAAGCATTGAATAAAAGTTTGGGTAGCGCATTAAGCGGTAATTCGGTATCAACAGGTTATTTTGAAAGAGAAGCCTTAAAAGCTGCAGAACCTGAAAGTTTATATTTATCAAAACCCGAAATTGAAAAGAAAATTCGAGAATTTAGAAAACAAATGGAAAAATCCGCTAAAGATTTAGATTTCATGGAAGCGGCAAAATTACGAGATGAAATAAAAGCATTACAAGATAAGTTATAAGTTGAAAAATGGAAGTTGGAAGATTGAAGTTGGGAGTTTTGGCTTGATCAGTTTGTCACGCTTTACAGCGATTCATGGAAGAATGAATTTAGAACCGAAAAGTTTAGAGAGAATAGAAAAATAATTTAAAATAAAATCGAATGAATAAAATTAACAACATACTAAAGCTAGAAGACGAAGTTGCCATCATTGAAGCAATTGGAACCTTAATTTGGGAAAAGAAAGAAGCTACAAATGATTTTTCTGAATTAACCGATGAAGAACAAGTATTTGTATATGTTGATATATTTGAAGGCGCTATGGGAGAAGGCGGTTTTCAATTGTTCTTTTCATTGGAAGCGGGTAATTTTGTTGAGGAAATAATAACTTCGTATCAAGAAATTAAAGCTCCAAAAACTGCCGAATTGATTGCCAATGCAGTTAAGATTTTTCCAACAAAATATACCACCGATTTGAATACACGCCAATCGTTAATTGCAACTGCAGATGAAGAAATAATTTCGGGTTGGGAAGATTTAGACGAGCTATTTTTTACCAATGAAAGCGAAGAAGATGTTGTGAGTTTAATTGTAGATTACATCAAATCAAACGAAAACCAGTTTGGAAATTAATTGTGTTGCTCACTAAAAACAGCTAACAAAACTTCTGCTGAAACCATTTGATTTGGCGAAGTTTTCATTAATTGTAAAACCCGTTTTGTTGCATACGGATTCAAGCCCATGTTGATGCCTATTTCGTTAATTTTAACCCATTCTCTTTCGTGCAATACCCCATCGCTATGCATTAACAGCGCTAAACGATAAAATTGACAAATTCGATTGAACTCATCTTTTATGACTACGATAGTACCTCGATTTTTAAATAAATCTAAAAAAGTAGTTTTATCAATTTCCAGTTCATCCGCAATTAATTCTAAAAAATCATATTCGCGATCATGCAATTCACCATCAACGAGTGCAAAAGCAATCATTTCTTGTAACAAGCTAATTTTTTCTTGGGAAGTATTCATAACGTATTTCTTTGTGGTAAAAATAAGAATTCTTGTTAAAAATGGATATCTTTGAACAAGTTTTTTTGAAGAAAACAAAACAGATTACCTTCAACTATTTAAGTACTATATAAATGAATAATAACGATGTTTTTAAAAAGTTACGTGTAGCGTTGCAATTGCGTGATGACCAAATTATTGAAATTGTAAACTTGGTGAATTTTAGAATTTCTAAAGGTGAATTAGCGGATATTTTTAGAAGCGAAGACCACCCTAATTACATGGAATGTGGTGATCAATTGTTGCGCAATTTTTTAAATGGTTTAATTATTCATTTGCGTGGCACTAAAGAAGAACCAAAAAACCCTAGGGAAGTTCTTAGCGAAATTGCAAAAAATAAAACTTCCTTGTACAAAGAAGACAAAAAGCCAGATTTTAAAAATCAAGGAGAAAAAAAACCATTTAAACCCAAAGGCGCCCCTAAAAACCCATTTGGGAATGGTAAACCTGCAGCCAAAAAACAAAAACCAGAAAGCCCTGTAGAACGATTTACCTTCAACTCAGGGAAGCAAAAAAAATAAAACATAAAAAGACTAAAATTTCAATAGCGCGGATTTAAAACCGTGCCTACAATAAACATAAAAAAATCCTGAGTAAACTCAGGATTTTATTTTTAATCGATTTTCTATTCTCTTAATTTTTCACCGGAATATTTTCTAAAATTTCCAACACAAACTTCCAAAATTTCTGAGATGATGAAATGGATGCTCTTTCATCTGGGCTGTGTGCACCGTGAATCGTTGGTCCAAAAGAAATCATGTCCATGTTAGGATAATTCGTTCCTAAAATTCCACATTCTAATCCGGCATGGCACGCTACTACTTTTGGTTGTGCTCCGTTTTGTTTTTCATAAATAGAAGTCAATACCTCTAAAATTTCAGAGTTTACGTTGGGTGTCCAACCTGGGTAACTTCCTCCAAATTCTACTTCACAACCAAACAATTCATAAGCCGAACGCAATGCATTGGCCAAATCCATTTTAGACGTTTCCACTGATGAACGCGTTAAATTTTGAATTGAAATCTGTCCGCCTTTCACAATTACACGGGCAATATTATTTGAAGTTTCCACCAAGTCTTCCATATCCGCCGACATTCTGTAAACGCCGTTGTGTGCAGCATAAATCGCTCGTAACAACCCTTCTTGCACGCCTAAATCCATTACTTTTACTGGAACTGTATCGTTTTTAATAATTTCAATCGTTAAATTGGGTTCCATCGTTTTGAACTCAATTTTGATGTCGCCAATTACTTCTTGCATGTCAAAAACAAAGGCTTCGTCATACATTTCGGCAATAATAACTTGCGCTACACTTTCTCTTGGAATCGCATTGCGCAAACTTCCACCCGAAATTTCGGCAATTTGCAAACCAAAATTCTCAAATCCGTCAAATAATAAACGGTTCATGATTTTATTAGCATTTCCTAAACCTTTATGAATATCCATTCCCGAGTGCCCACCTTGTAACCCTTTTACGGTAATGGTATACCCTACAGAACCTTCTGGCGTTTCTTCTTCGTTGTAACCTCTTGTAGCGGTTACGTCAATTCCGCCTGCACATCCGATGTCGATTTCATCGTCTTCTTCGGTATCCATATTCAATAAAATTTCACCTTTTAAGATGCCGCCTTTTAAATTTAAAGCGCCCGTCATTCCGGTTTCTTCATCGATTGTAAACAAAGCTTCAATAGCAGGATGTTTTATGCTTGTAGACTCTAAAATAGCCATAATCATCGCTACTCCTAACCCATTCTCGGCACCAAGAGTCGTTCCTTTGGCACGAACCCAATCTCCATCGACATACATATCAATTCCTTGCGTATCGAAATCAAAAGTAGTGTCGTTATTTTTTTGGTGTACCATATCCAAATGCCCTTGTAAAACAATTGGCTTGCGGTTTTCCATTCCTGGGGTTGCTGGTTTGCGAATGATTACGTTTCTGATTTCGTCTTCAAACGTTTCTAATCCTAAACTGGTTCCAAAGTTCTTCATGAATTCAATCACACGTTCTTCTTTTTTAGACGGACGCGGTACGGCATTCAAATCGGCAAATTTATTCCAAAGTGGTTTGGGTTCCAGGTTTCTAATTTCTTGGCTCATATTTTTTATTTCAAGTTTCAGAAAACAAAGTTACAAAGTTTAATTTCTTTACAAATTGATTTGTGATTATATTTACATTTTAAAATATGCTGTGAAAAGAAAATTCATCCTTCCTTTATTTTTAGTTATCCAAATCATCGTAGTGAAAACGATTGGTTTATTTCCTGATTTTGTTGAAACTTGGTACAGTAAAGGTTTTTATCCGAAGTTGGCTTTTGTATCGAGAAAAGCATTGGGTTGGATGCCGTTTTCGTTGGGTGATGTGATCTATTTTATCCTGATTTTACTCTTATTCCGATGTATTTGGAAGCACCGAATTGGCTTTTTCAAAGAATGGAAAACTAACGGATTGACGATATTGAGTTGGGTTTCGGTATTTTATTTTTTCTTTCATTTGCTTTGGGGAATGAATTATTATCGCATCCCGTTAGATGAAAAATTACAAATTGAAAAAGAATATTCGTCAAAACAATTAAAAACGTTTGCTGAAAAAATGTTATTAAAAACCAACGAATTACAACTTAAAATAACAAAAAATGATTCGGTAGCAGTAATAATTCCGTATTCGGATAAAGAAATTTATAATCTGGCGTTAAAAGGATATACAAACTTACCTATTGATTTAAACGAATTTCATTACGAAGAAAAAAGCATCAAATCGTCGTTGTTCAGTTATCCGCTGAGTTATATGGGCTTTGGCGGCTATTTGAATCCGTTTACCAATGAAGCGCAAGTAAATAATTTAAAACCAAAATATACTTCACCCTTAACCACATGTCACGAAATGGCGCATCAAACCGGAATTGGTAGCGAAAGTGAGTGCAATTTTATTGGTTTTATAACTGCTTCTAAAAATGAAGACTTGTACTTTCAATATTCTGCGTATAGTTTTGCTTTGCGTTATGCATTGAATAATTTAGAAGTATTGAAAGAAGGAAGTTCGAAACCATTTATAGAAAAAATCAATGTAGGTGTTTTGAAAAATTTTGATGAAAATGAACTCTTTTGGGATCAATATCAAACACCTATCAATAGTTTATTTGAATATTTCTACGATAATTTCCTAAAAGCCAACCAACAAAAAGATGGCATGGAAGGCTATAGTAAATTTGTAGGATTAGCAATTGGATATGAAAAATTGTAACAAAATCGCACATTAGACAACTAATTACTTATGAAATCAGAATCGGAAGCACTTTTTGTTAAACAACTTAAAGAAAATCAGAATATAATCCACAAAATATGTAGGTTATATACTACTGATACTGATGCGCATAAAGATTTATTTCAGGAAATTACGATTCAGTTATGGAAAGCTTTTCCAAATTTTAGAGGCGATTCAAAATTTACTACTTGGGCCTATCGCGTTGGTTTAAATACCGCCATTACTCTATATCGAAAGAAAAAAAGAACCATTGACACCATTGAGTTTGATAGTACATTTCATAAAGTTACCCAAGAAGAGTATAATTTTGAAGATGAGGAAAAATTAAAATTACTTTACAGTGCCATAAGTGAATTGAATGATATTGAAAAGGCACTTGTGTTCTTGTATTTAGAAGATAAAAATTACACTGAAATTTCAGAAACATTAGGTATTACTGAGGTTAATGCACGGGTAAAAATGAATCGTGTCAAAGGAAAATTAAAAAAAATATTAAATCCGTAACGATGGATGAATTAGAAATATTAAAAAACGACTGGAAAAAAAAGGAAAACACTTTTGACCAAGTCTCTGAAAACGAAATTTATAGCATGTTGCATAAAAGATCATCCACTATTGTGAAATGGATCTTAATTATTAGCATCATTGAATTTATAGTGCTTAATGGATTGGGGTTTTTGATTGCTGATAAAGAAATTGAAAATTTTGAAAAATTACATCCTTATTTGAATGTGATTGAAAAAGCCAACTATTTTATTTTGTTAGGATTTATCTATTTGTTTTATAAAAATTATAAAACCATCAGTGTTTTAGATTCGTCCAAAAAACTGATTCAAGACATCATAAAAACTCGTAAAATAGTAAATTACTATATTTATTGGAATGTTTTTATTAGTAGTTTTTTAGGCTCATTTGGTTTTATTCATGGATTTAAAGCTGGGTATAAAAATGCAAATCCTGAAGCAACGCCGATATCAGATACAGGTTTTATTATAATTTTTATTTTCAGTATGCTGTTTGTAATTGCGCTAATTTTTGGATTTTATAAATTGCTCTACGGCTTCTTACTAAACCGATTGAATAAAAATTATAAAGAACTTCAAAAGTTAGATTTTTAAATCATACAAAAAAGGGATTGAGTACTATTCAATCCTTTTTTATTATATTAAAACACCCAGATTAATAACGCCAGATGCGCTCTTTATCAAGTTTTTCTTTTTCGTCTAATTCTTCTGCCGGAATAACCTTTAAAAGCGAAGGGTGTTGTTCAATAGCAAACTCGATCATTTCAACCACTTCATCAACAGTAGCATTCTCATAATCGATTTTCAAAGGCTCTTTAATCACCATAGATTGTAATATTCCTTTCTTTTTTATGAGTAATCCTTTTCGGTCAAACGAGCGACGGAAACCATCAATAACTATTGGAACTACAATGGGTTTATGTTGTAAAATAATATGCGCTGTTCCTTTTCTTACGGGTTTAAACGATCTTGTTGTTCCTTGCGGAAAAGTAATTACCCACCCATCATCAAGAGCAATTTTAATGTTTTCAGTATCGTTTGGGTTGATTTCTTTCTTCTCGGTTACATCTTTTCCTTTATCGCGCCAAGTTCGCTCAACGGATATAGCACCCGCGTACGCTAAAATTCTTGGCAACAAACCTTCTTCCATGGTTTCTTTAGCCGCAACATAATATAAATTTAGCTTTGGATTCCATAAGTAAAAAACATTTTTAATGTTATTCTCTCGTCCTTTTAAACTTGCATTAAAAACGTGAAACATGGCCACTACATCCGCAAAATAGGTTTGATGATTCGAAATGAATAATACGTTTGTATCGGGTAAATTTCGAATAATTTCAGAACCTTCGATTTGCAGCTTATTAAAACTCTTGTAACGTCTGTGTGTTAAAAAACCTGCAATTCTAATTAACCACGTTTTTAAAAATAATATATGTCCGAAAGGATTTCGTTTAAATAATCCCATAGTTTATTTGTGTTATCAAAATAGGTAGGCAAATGTAGTGAAATCAGTTATTTTAAAAAGTAAAATCGCATAAAATAACAAATGGTGTACTGATATTTAAATAATTAGCAATCTATTTAGTCTAAAACGTTTTTAATTACCTCTTTCAATTCACTCATCATCATGGCAGTTGCACCCCAAACTATATATTTGTCAACTCTAAATGCTGGGACATCAATATCCGTTGCATACGATGTTGACATATTGACTTTTGTGATGCTTTTATCAGCTAAAAAATCAGTTAGAGAAAATTCTAATACTTTCTTAACTTCAGTTTCATCAGGGAAAAAAACCAATTCCTCATGGGCAATTCCCATAAAAGGTGCTACTAAAAAATTACTCGGCGGAATATAAATTTCACTAAACGATTTAATTATTGTTATCTTTTCGGGAGGAATACCAACTTCTTCATGCGTTTCTCTAATTGCTGTTTCTGCTAAATTAGCGTCTGAAAGTTCAACTTTTCCTCCTGGAAATCCTATCTGTGAAGAATGTACTCCTGGATATGTATTTCGAACTATTAAGGCCAAATGAACTATTTCATTTTTAGGATAAAACAACATTAACACCGCTGCTTTTTTTGGATTCTTATCTAAATAATTTTCCTCATCCATATATGAAATACGCTCTAAAGGCGCCATTTTTATATGTGCATCTCTAGAAAGCAATTTTTCTTTTTCTATCTTTGGAAGAAATTTTACAAATTCAGTAAACAACATACTGGGTTAATTTAGTAATCTTAAAGATAATTAATTTTCCCCATAAAATCATTTTTAAATAAAGAATATGTTTAGTAAAGAAGAAGTGCTACAAATTAAAAAAGACTTTTGGATCGCTTTTGCCGAAGCTTATCCCAGAAAATGGTTGCTTTACAACACCAAAATTAAGGATGTAACGTTTAAATTTTATGTAGATAATAAAAAAGCGCAAGTTATTTTAGATATTGAACCAAAAGACGAAGAAAAACGTAAAATATATTATGAAAAAGTGGAATCTTTAAAATCAATATTAATCGAAGATTACATAGAAGATGTAATTTTTGAACGAAATTATTATTTAGAAAACGGAAAAATAATTAGCCGAATTTGGGTTGGACAATTGGGAATAAGCATAAATAACAAGAATACTTGGACAACAATATTTGACTTTTTTAATGAAAATATGGATGCTTTTGAACGCTTTTTCTATGAAAATGAAGATTATATAAAAGATTTAGAAATAAATACTTAAAGGCAATTTTGTCATTTACTTAACAAATAAGAATAGCTCAAAGTACTATCTTTGAAAATAATCCTAATAAAATTATTTTTTAATAGTTTTATGGTACATAACTCTTAAACTTTAGTCTTATGAAAAACATTTTTATAGTATTTTTAGCATTAGCAGTACAATCGTGTCATTCACAAAATAAAACAGAACCAAAAAAAATGGAACCAAGCGTTAAAAAAACAGAAGCCGAATGGAAAGCCCAACTTTCGGAAATGGAATATGAAGTATTGCGAAACAAAGACACAGAACGTGCTTTTACTGGGGAATATTACAACCATTTTGAAAAAGGAAAATACGTTTGTGCCGGTTGCGGAAATGATTTATTTACTTCGGAAACAAAATTTGATTCTCACTGCGGTTGGCCTTCGTTTGATCAAGCCATTAAAGGATCTGTTATTTATAAGAAAGATGTAAGTTATGGCATGATACGAACCGAAGTCATGTGTGCAAAATGTGAAGGGCATTTAGGGCATGTTTTTGATGACGGTCCAAAAGAAACTACCGGTCAACGTTTTTGCACCAATTCTGTTTCCATAAAATTTGTACCTGCAACTAAATAAATAAGAACTCTTAGTAAATCTTTATGAAAGATCTTAAAAATAAAAAAAATGTAAATGGTAATGGAATTGGAATTGGCGCTGCACTTGGCGTATGTTTTGGAAGTATTTATGGAATAAGTGAAGGTAATTCAGCACTAAACATTCCATTAGGATTAGCAATTGGGACGGCTTTTGGTGCAATATTTGATTTTATTTATAAAAAATAACCCGCAGCGTAAAGTTTCTCAAGTTTGATCCATACAAAAAAGCTACAATAGTTCAATTGTAGCTTTTTTAATTTATAGTCCCATCGGTACGATATATGGGTAATAAAAAAGCCTGTTCGTTTGAACAGGCTTTTCAAAAGACTCGAGGGCTATGCCCGACTGAGCGAAGCTAAAGGCGTCGAACCGAGCTTGCGAACACGGCGTACCTATAAAAAAAATAACCCCAGCTTAAAAAGCTGGGGTTACTAAAGAAAGGCGGCGACATACTCTCCCACATAACTGCAGTACCATCTGCGCAATCGGGCTTAACTTCTCTGTTCGGAAAGGGAAGAGGTGAGCCCCGACGCAATAACCACCTTAAATTTTAAGTGATAAGCTCTTAGTGATTAGTAATTAGCTTTTGGGCTAATCACTTGTTACTAGTTACTTTTCACTGCAACATAGTTGCAAATATCTTAACATACTGAGATAAATCATTTAAAAGAAAGTTTCTTCCTCCGCCGAGGCGGAGGAATTTGTACATAAGCTAACGGGTTATTAGTACTACTCGACTATGACATTACTGCCTTTACATCTATAGCCTATCGACCTAGTCATCTTCTAGGACC
>CAMDQL010000029.1 GCA_945905915.1 Flavobacterium psychrophilum | reverse complement strand
AAAAGAACAAAATACCGTAAGGTACAGAAAGGTAGAATGAAAGGCGTTTCTCAAAGAGGACACGAGCTTTCAAATGGAATGTTTGGTATCAAATCTTTAGATTCTTCATTTATTACTTCTCGTCAAATTGAAGCAGCTCGTATTGCAGCAACACGTTTCATGAAAAGAGAAGGTCAATTATGGATCAAAATATTTCCAGATAAACCTATTACAAAGAAACCATTAGAAGTACGTATGGGTAAAGGTAAAGGTGCAGTTGAATATTGGGCTGCAGTTGTTAAACCTGGTAAAATTATGTTTGAAGTTGGAGGAGTTCCTCTATCAGTTGCAAAAGAGGCTTTACGTCTTGCGGCTCAAAAACTTCCTGTTAAAACTAAGTTTATCGTTGCTAGAGATTTCGAAGCATAATCAAAATTAATTATGAAACAATCAGAAATTAAAAATCTATCTGCAGCTGAGTTACAAACACAACTTAGTCAGTTAAAGAAAACGTATTCCGACCTAAAAAATGCTCATGCAATTTCGCCAATCCAAAATCCACTTCAATTAAGAAGTTTAAGAAGATCAGTTGCGAGATTTCAAACCGAGTTAACTAAAAGAGAGTTACAATAATTGTATTCTGCTGAAAGATGGAAAAAAGAAATTTAAGAAAAGAGAGAATTGGTGTGGTGACATCTAACAAAATGGAAAAATCTATTGTTGTGTCACAAACTACAAAAGTGAAACACCCATTATACGGTAAGTTCGTGTTAAAAACAAAAAAATATGTTGCGCACGACGAAACAAACGATTGCAATATTGGCGATACAGTAAAGATCATGGAAACAAGACCTTTATCTAAATCAAAATGTTGGAGATTAGTTGAAATCATTGAAAGAGCTAAGTAATTATGGTACAACAAGAGTCAAGATTAAAAGTAGCAGATAACACAGGAGCGAAAGAAGTTCTTACGATCCGTGTTTTAGGAGGAACGAAACGTCGTTATGCCTCTGTTGGTGACAAAATTGTAGTTTCAATTAAAGATGCAACTCCAAACGGAAACGTTAAAAAAGGAGCAGTATCAACTGCAGTTGTTGTTCGTACCAAAAAAGAAGTGAGAAGAGCTGATGGATCTTACATCCGTTTTGACGATAACGCATGTGTATTGTTAAACGCTGCAGGAGAAATGAGAGGAACTCGTGTTTTTGGTCCAGTTGCCAGAGAACTTCGTGAAAAACAATTCATGAAAATAGTATCATTAGCACCAGAAGTGCTTTAATTCTTATACAAATGATAAAGCTAAAAATAAAATCAGGAGATATCGTAAGAGTTATTGCTGGAGACCACAAAGGTTCTGAAGGTAAAATTGTACGTGTTCTTCGTGAGAAAAACAAAGCGATTGTTGAAGGAGTTAACATGGTTTCAAAACATACAAAACCAAGTGCAAAAAACCCTCAAGGAGGAATCGTTAAAAAAGAAGCTCCTATTCATGTGTCTAACTTGTCTTTAATTGACCCAAAGTCAAAAGAAGTAACTAAAGTTGGTTTTAAACAAGAAGGAGACAAGAAAGTGAGATTTTCAAAAAAATCTAATCAAGTATTATAGTTATGGCATATATTCCTAGACTAAAAGAAGAATATAAGAGCAGAGTAATTGCAGCTCTTAAAGAAGAATTCGGTTACAAAAATGTAATGCAAGTTCCAAAACTTGAAAAAATTATTGTAAGCCGTGGTGTTGGTGCAGCTGTTTCTGACAAAAAGTTAGTAGATTATGCTGTTGAAGAAATGTCTAAAATTACAGGGCAAAAAGCAGTTGCTACAATTTCTAAAAAAGACGTTGCGTCTTTTAAATTAAGAAAAGGTATGCCAATTGGTGCTAAAGTAACGTTACGTGGAGAAAGAATGTATGAATTCTTAGATAGATTGATTACTTCATCTTTACCACGTGTTAGAGATTTCAGCGGAATTAAATCTACTGGTTTTGACGGAAGAGGTAATTATAACTTAGGTGTTTTAGAACAAATCATTTTCCCTGAAATTGATATTGATAAAGTAAATAAAATTGCTGGTTTTGATATAACTTTCGTTACTTCTGCTCAAACAGATAAAGAAGCAAAATCATTATTAGCAGAATTAGGATTACCTTTTAAAAAGAATTAAGATATGGCTAAAGAATCAATGAAAGCCCGTGAGGTAAAGAGACAAGCAGTTGTTGACAAATATGCAGAAAAAAGAAAAGCGCTAAAAGCTGCTGGAGATTTTGAAGCATTACAAAAATTACCTAAAAATGCTTCTCCAGTTCGTTTACACAACCGTTGTAAATTAACAGGAAGACCAAGAGGGTATATGCGTCAATTCGGTCTTTCTCGTGTTACATTCCGTGAAATGGCTAATCAAGGATTAATTCCAGGTGTTAAAAAAGCATCTTGGTAATCTCGCAAAAAGTTATTACTTTTGCAATCCAAATAAAAAGATTAATTGGTTAAAGGTTCAATGAGTGAGTACTTTTTGAAAACCATAGCCGCAAATATATACATATGTATACAGATCCAATTGCCGATTATCTAACTCGTGTTAGAAATGCAGTGAGAGCTAACCATAAAGTGGTTGAAATTCCTGCTTCTAACATGAAGAAAGAAATCACAAAAATTTTATTCGATCAAGGATATATTTTAAGTTATAAATTTGAAGACAACTCGGTTCAGGGTTCCATCAAAATTGCACTTAAATATGATAAAGAAACAAAAGATTCTGTTATCAAAGATATCCAAAGAATTAGTAAACCAGGTTTACGTAAATATGCAAGTTCAGCTAACCTTCCAAGAATCTTAAACGGTTTAGGTATTGCTATTGTTTCTACATCAAAAGGATTGATGACAGGAAAACAAGCTAAGCAATTAAATGTTGGTGGCGAAGTAATTTGTTACGTATATTAATAATAAAGACGAGACAATGTCAAGAATAGGTAAAAATCCAATTGCAATTCCAGCAGGAGTAACTGTAGAAGTTAAAGATGCTGTGGTTTCAGTTAAAGGAAAATTAGGCGAGCTTACTCAAGAATTTTCTGATGTAACCGTAAAAATCGAAGATAACCAAGTTATCGTTGAGCGTTCATCAGATCATAAAGATGAGAGAGCGAAACACGGACTTTATCGTTCATTAATCAACAACATGATTGTTGGTGTTTCTGAAGGTTTTACAAAAGAATTAGAATTAGTTGGAGTAGGTTATAGAGCTTCTAATCAAGGACAAAAACTTGATTTAGCTTTAGGATACTCTCACAACATCGTTCTAGAAGTTGTAAAAGATGTAACTGTTGAAACAGTATCAGAAAAAGGTAAAAATCCGATAGTGAAATTATCATCATTCGACAAACAATTATTAGGTCAAGTAGCTGCGAAGATCAGAGGTTTCCGCAAACCTGAGCCATATAAAGGAAAAGGAGTTAAGTTTGTAGGAGAAGAACTAAGAAGAAAAGCAGGTAAATCAGCTTAAAAATTAAGACTATGTCATTAACGAAATCTGAAAGAAGACAAAGAATTAAGTTCAGAATCAGAAAGATTGTAAGCGGTACTGCTGCTCAACCAAGACTTTCTGTATTCAGAAGTAATAAAGAAATCTATGCGCAAATCATAGATGATGTTAACGGTACAACTATAGTTGCAGCTTCATCGAGAGATAAAGGTGTTGCTCAAGGAAATGCTGTTGAAACTGCTAAAGCAGTGGGTAAATTAGTTGCTGAAAAAGCAGTTAAAGCAGGTATTTCAACAATCTCTTTTGATAGAGGTGGGTATTTATACCATGGACGTGTGAAATCATTAGCTGAAGGAGCTAGAGAAGCTGGACTTAAATTCTAAGAAATTATGTATCATAATTATAAAAACGTAGAGATTGTAAAACCAGGAGGTCTTGAATTAAAAGACCGTTTGGTGAGTGTAAATCGTGTTACTAAAGTTACTAAAGGAGGTAGAGCATTTGGTTTCTCTGCTATAGTAGTAGTTGGTGATGAAAACGGTGTGGTAGGTCATGGATTAGGGAAATCTAAAGATGTTTCTGAAGCTATTGCAAAAGCAGTAGAAGATGCAAAGAAAAATCTTGTGAGAATTCCTCTTCAAGGACAATCTGTACCTCATGAACAAAAAGGTAAATTTGGTGGTGCTAGAGTATTCTTAATGCCAGCCTCACACGGTACCGGAGTTATCGCTGGTGGTGCTGTACGTGCGGTATTAGAATCTGTAGGTGTACACGATGTATTATCTAAATCACAAGGTTCATCAAATCCTCACAATGTAGTAAAAGCAACTTTTGATGCTTTATTACAAATGAGAAGTGCTTTAACCATTGCGAAACAAAGAGGAGTATCTTTAGAAAAAGTATTCAAAGGTTAATTAACAGGAAATCATGGCAAAATTAAAAGTAAAACAAGTAAGAAGTAAAATCAATTGTCCTCTTGATCAAAAGAGAACTTTGGAAGCTTTAGGTCTTCGTAAAATGGGACAAGTTGTTGAGCATGATGCAAATCCTGCTATCCTTGGAATGGTAAATAAAGTTAAACACTTAGTTTCTGTAGAAGAAACTAAATAACACTATACAGTTATGAATTTAAGTAACTTACAACCAGCTGAAGGTTCAGTTCACAACCAAAATAAAAGAGTTGGTAGAGGAGAAGGTTCTGGTAAAGGTGGTACCGCTGCACGCGGACACAAAGGAGCAAAGTCTCGTTCTGGATATTCTAAGAAAATTGGTTTTGAAGGTGGTCAAATGCCGCTTCAAAGACGTGTACCTAAGTTTGGTTTCAAGAATATTAATAGAGTAGAATATCAAGGTATTAATCTTGATTCGTTACAATTATTAGTAGAAAATGGAGTGGTTACAGATACAGTTGATTTTACTGTTTTTGTAGATACACGTTTGGCTACAAAAAATAGCTTAGTAAAGATTTTAGGAAGAGGTGAGCTAAAAACAAAACTTAAAGTAAGTGCTCACAAATTTACTGCATCTGCAAAGGCGGCTATTGAAGCTGCTGGAGGTGAAGCTGTAACATTATAATCCTTTTAGTAAAATGAAGAAATTTATAGATTCATTCATCAACGTTTGGAAAATTGAAGAGTTAAAAAATAGAATTTTATTAACTCTTGGATTGTTATTAGTGTATCGTTTTGGTGCGCAAGTAACACTTCCTGGTATTGATGCTACTAAATTGACAAATCTTACAAACCAAACTAATGAAGGTATTGGATGGTTAATTAATGTGTTTACAGGAGGTGCGTTTTCGCAAGCTTCTGTATTTGCATTGGGTATCATGCCCTATATTTCGGCTTCTATTGTAGTTCAATTAATGGGAATTGCAGTGCCTTATTTACAAAAATTACAAAAGGATGGTGAAAGTGGAAGAAAGAAAATAAACCAAATTACAAGATGGTTAACAATCTTAATCACTTTAGTTCAAGGACCAGGTTATATTTATAACTTATATAACACATTGCCTGGAGAGGCATTTATGTTAGGTGCTGGATCTTTCCCATTCTTATTTTCATCTGTACTTATTTTAGTTACAGGTACAATTTTTGCAATGTGGTTAGGAGAAAAAATTACCGACAAAGGTATTGGTAATGGTATATCTTTATTGATAATGGTAGGTATTATTGCTAGAATGCCACAAGCATTTATTCAAGAGTTTTCATCTAGAACCGCTCAAACAAATGGTGGTCCTTTAATGATTGTAATTGAATTAATATTATGGTTCTTAGTAATTATAGCTTGTATCTTATTAGTTATGGCTGTGAGAAAAATACCAGTACAGTATGCTAGACGTACAGTATCTGGAGATTTTGAGCAAGACATGATGGGAGGAAACAGACAGTTTATCCCATTGAAGTTAAATGCATCAGGTGTTATGCCGATCATTTTTGCTCAAGCTATTATGTTTATTCCAGCGGCAGTTTCAGGTTTATCAAAATCTGATAGCGCACTTTCATTAGCAGCAATGTTTAATGATCCATTTGGTTTAGTTTATAACATTGTTTTTGCTTTATTAATCGTAATTTTTACGTATTTTTACACCGCAATTACAGTGCCTACTAACAAAATGGCAGATGATTTAAAAAGAAGTGGTGGATTTATTCCAGGTGTTAAACCAGGAGTTGAAACCGGAGATTACCTAGATAAAATAATGTCATTAATTACCTTTCCAGGTTCATTATTTCTTGCTTTAATTGCTGTGTTCCCAGCGGTAGCAGTAAGTTTACTTGGAGTTCAAGGAGCATGGGGTTATTTTTATGGTGGTACTTCTTTGTTAATTATGGTTGGAGTTGCAATAGATACTATTCAACAAATAAATTCTTATTTATTGAATAAACACTATGATGGTTTGATGAAAAGTGGTAAAAACAGAAAAGCAGTAGCTTAATTTTTTATGGCAAAACAATCAGCAATAGAACAAGACGGAACAATTATTGAAGCATTGTCAAATGCTATGTTTCGTGTAGAGTTAGAAAACGGACACGTTGTAATTGCTCATATATCTGGTAAAATGCGTATGCATTATATTAAATTATTACCAGGTGACAAGGTTAAACTTGAAATGAGTCCTTACGATTTGTCTAAAGCAAGAATTACTTATAGATACTAAAGCTATTAAAATGAAAGTAAGAGCATCAGTTAAAAAGAGAAGTGCCGAGTGCATTATTGTACGTAGAAAAGGAAGATTATACGTTATTAACAAAAAGAATCCTAGATTTAAACAAAGACAAGGATAATTATGGCAAGAATTGCAGGGGTAGATATACCTAAACAAAAAAGAGGAATCATTGCTTTAACATACATATTTGGTATTGGTAAAAGCAGAGCTAAAGATATTTTAGCTAAAGCTCAAGTGAGCGAAGACAAGAAAGTTCAAGATTGGAATGACGACGAGATCGGAGCAATCCGTGACGCGGTGTCATACTTTAAAATTGAAGGAGAATTGCGATCAGAAATTCAATTAAACATCAAACGTTTAATGGATATCGGATGTCAAAGAGGTATTCGTCATAGAGCTGGACTTCCATTGAGAGGTCAAAGAACTAAAAACAATTCTAGAACTAGAAAAGGTAAGAGAAAAACTGTTGCTAACAAGAAAAAAGCAACTAAATAATAAGTAATAATATGGCTAAAGCAACTGCAAAAAAACGTAAAGTTATCGTTGAATCTTCGGGTGAAGCGCATATTAATGCTACTTTTAACAACATCATCATTTCTTTGACAAACAAGAAAGGTGAAGTAATTTCTTGGTCTTCAGCTGGTAAAATGGGGTTTAGAGGTTCTAAAAAGAATACTCCTTATGCCGCTCAAATGGCAGCAGAAGATTGTAGTAAAGTAGCTCTTGAAGCTGGACTAAAGAAAGTAAAAGTTTATGTGAAAGGACCAGGAAATGGAAGAGAATCTGCTATCAGATCTATTCATAATTCTGGTGTTGAAGTTACAGAAATCATTGATGTAACTCCAATGCCACATAACGGATGTCGTCCTCCGAAAAGAAGAAGAGTATAATTTAAGTATAACATAGGTAGGTTTAAAATTATCGAAGGATAAAGACCTGAATTCATAATTCCTACCTTTTTTAATTTTTTTAAAATGGCAAGATATACTGGTCCAAAAACAAAAATTGCTCGTAAATTTGGCGAAGCAATATTCGGAGAAGACAAAGCCTTCGAAAAAAGAAATTACCCTCCTGGCCAACATGGTTTAGCTAAAAAGAGAGGTAAAAAGTCTGAGTACGCAGTTCAGTTAATGGAAAAGCAAAAAGCGAAGTACACTTACGGAATTCTTGAAAAACAATTCAGAAATTTATTTAAAAAGGCATCTGCTGCTTCTGGAGTAACAGGTGAAATTTTACTTCAATTGTGCGAGGCTCGTTTAGATAATGTTGTTTACAGAATGGGCATTGCTCCTTCTCGTAGAGCAGCACGTCAAATCGTAGTTCACAGACACATCACTGTTAATGGTGAATTGGTTAACGTTCCTTCTTATCACTTAAAAGCAGGTGACAAAGTAGCGGTTCGTGAAAAATCTAAATCTATTGAAGCTATCGATCGCTCTTTAGCAAGTGCTTCTCAGGTTTATGAGTGGATCACATGGAACAATGATACTAAAGAAGGTACTTTTGTTTCTGTACCTCAAAGACTTCAAATTCCAGAAAATATTAAAGAACAACTAATCGTTGAGTTGTATAACAAATAATAATTGACATTAGTCGAAATTATGGCAATATTTAATTTTCAAAAGCCCGATAAAGTTATCATGATCGATTCAACCGATTTTGAAGGTAAATTCGAATTTAGACCTTTAGAACCTGGTTATGGATTGACTGTTGGTAATGCACTTAGAAGAGTTTTGCTTTCTTCTCTTGAAGGATACGCAATTATATCTGTTAGAATTGAAGGAGTAGAACATGAGTTCTCTACCATTTCTGGTGTAGTTGAAGACGTAACAGAAATTATCTTAAATCTTAAACAAGTACGTTTCAAACGTCAAATTGAAGATATTGATAATGAGTCTGTTTCTATCTCTCTTTCAGGTAAAGATAAGATAACTGCTGGTGATTTTCAAAAATTCATCTCTGGTTTTCAAGTGTTAAACCCAGATTTAGTGATCTGTAATTTAGACACCAAAACAACTCTAAATATGGAACTTTCTATCGAAAAAGGTAGAGGTTATGTTCCTGCAGAAGAGAACAAAAAGTCAAATGCTCCAATAGGAACAATTTTTACAGATTCTATTTACACTCCTGTTAAGAATGTAAAGTATTCTATCGAAAATTTTCGTGTGGAACAAAAAACGGATTATGAAAAATTAGTTTTTGAAATCATTACAGATGGTTCTATCCATCCTAAAGATGCATTAACTGAAGCAGCTAAAACGTTGATTCACCACTTTATGTTGTTTTCTGACGAAAGAATTACTCTTGAGGCAGATGAAATTGCTCAAACAGAGTCTTATGACGAAGAATCTCTTCATATGAGACAATTATTGAAAACTAAATTAGTAGATATGGACTTATCTGTTAGAGCATTAAATTGCTTAAAAGCAGCTGAAGTTGATACCTTAGGTGACTTAGTTTCTTTCAACAAAAACGACTTAATGAAGTTCCGTAATTTTGGTAAAAAATCATTAACTGAATTAGATGAGTTAGTGGCTAATAAAAATCTAACTTTTGGAATGGATCTTACTAAATATAAATTAGATAAAGAGTAATTGCTTCATATTTTGCGCTCCTTTATGGATTGATGCAAGATGAAGATAAATAAAACACGTCATGAGACACGGAAAAAAATTCAATCATTTAAGTAGACAAAAAGGACATAGAAGAGCTATGTTAGCTAATATGGCTTGTTCTTTAATCGAACATAAACGTATTAATACAACTGTTGCTAAGGCTAAAGCTTTAAAACAATTTGTTGAACCATTAGTTACAAAATCAAAAGAAGATACTACTCACAACCGACGTACAGTTTTCTCTTACTTAAGAGATAAATATGCTGTTACTGAATTGTTCAGAGAAGTTGCTGCTAAAGTAGGTGACCGTCCAGGAGGATACACTCGTATCATCAAGTTAGGTAACCGTTTAGGAGATAACGCTGACATGGCAATGATTGAATTAGTAGATTTTAACACTTTGTACAACGGTGGTAAAAAAGAAGTTAAGAAAACAACACGTCGTGGTAAGGTTAAAAAAGCAGAAGGCACTTCTGAAGCTCCAGTGTCCGATACAACGGTTGCTGATCAAACAGAGGAAACTTCTTCACCAACTGAAGCTACAGAATAACAATGATATCATTGATTTAAATATAATAAGGATAGACTTTTTTAAGTTTATCCTTTTTTTTTGGTTTTACGATTCAAACAGTTGAAAAAAACAACTTTTATAACTAAATTTGCAACTACAACAACACAACACAATGAAATACAACAATCGATCTAAAGCCGTTTTATTGTTAAAAGACGGAACTATTTTTCACGGAAAATCAATTGGAATTGAAGGCATTACTTTCGGAGAAGTTGCTTTTAATACAGGTACCACGGGTTATCAAGAAATTTTTACCGATCCTTCTTATTTCGGTCAAATTATGGTTACTACTAATGCACATATTGGAAACTACGGCGTTAATGAGAAAGATGTAGAGTCAAATTCAGTCAAAATTTCTGGATTAGTTTGTAAAAATTTTAGTTTTAATTATTCACGCGTAGATGCTACTGAAAGTTTATTTGACTATTTGAAAAAACAAAATCTTATAGTAATTTCTGATGTTGATACAAGAGCTTTAGTGAGTTATATTAGAGATAACGGGGCTATGAATGCAGTTATTTGTACTGATGGAACGCCAATTGAAGAATTAAAAGAGAGATTAAAGCAAGTTCCAGACATGAATGGATTGGAATTAGCTTCAAAAGTTTCAACTACAACGCCTTATTTCTTCGGAAACGAAACTGCAAAATACAAGATTTCTGCCTTAGACCTAGGCATCAAAACAAATATCCTTCGCAATCTTGCTACAAGAGATTGTTACATCAAAGTGTTTCCTTATAACGCTTCTTTTCAAGATTTAAAAGCCTTTAATCCAGATGGGTATTTTTTATCAAATGGTCCTGGCGATCCTGAACCGTTAGAAAGTGCTCAAGAAGTGGCTAAACAAATATTAAACGAAAATAAACCTTTGTTCGGAATTTGTTTAGGACACCAAATTATTGGATTAGCAAACGGAATTTCTACTTATAAAATGTTCAACGGTCACCGCGGAATCAATCATCCAGTTAAAAATATATTAACAGGAAAAGGTGAAATTACTTCTCAAAATCATGGTTTTGCAATTGTACGTGATGAATTAGACAAGCATCCAGATTTCGAATTGACACACGAACATTTGAATGACGGAACTGTGGCTGGAATGCGTATGAAATCTAAAAATTGTTTTTCAGTGCAATATCATCCAGAAGCAAGTCCAGGACCACACGATTCTAGCTATTTATTTGATCAATTTATCGAAAATATTAAATCTGCAACCAACTAAAACGTTATCGTTTATAAGTTTTTTGCATTTCATAATATTGTTCAATTTTAAGTTTTAAATTTGTTATTATTCTTAAAATACTAACTAAAAAAATATAAAATGAGTATTATCATAAAAGTACACGCAAGACAAATTTTAGATTCTCGTGGCAACCCAACAGTTGAAGTTGACGTAATTACAGAAAACGGAATTTTAGGTCGTGCAGCGGTTCCTTCAGGTGCTTCAACCGGTGAACATGAAGCGGTTGAACTTCGTGATGGGGGAAAATCATACATGGGAAAAGGGGTGTTAAAAGCCGTTGAAAATGTAAATACAAAAATAGCTGAAGCGGTTGTTGGAATGTCGGTTTTTGAGCAAAATTTAATCGATAGAATAATGATCGATTTAGACGGAACAGCTAATAAATCAAATTTAGGCGCAAATGCCATTTTAGGTGTTTCATTGGCGGTTGCAAAAGCTGCAGCTAATGAATTAGGAATGCCTTTATATCGTTATGTGGGTGGTGTTTCTGCAAATACACTACCAGTTCCTATGATGAATATTATCAACGGAGGTTCGCATTCAGATGCACCAATTGCATTTCAAGAATTCATGATTATGCCAGTTAAGGCAAAAGATTTTACGCATGCTATGCAAATGGGAACCGAAATTTTCCATAATCTTAAAAAAGTATTACACGATAGAAATTTATCAACAGCAGTAGGCGATGAAGGTGGTTTTGCTCCAAATTTAGCTGGTGGAACAGAAGATGCTCTAGATTCAATCAAATTAGCAGTAACAAACGCGGGTTATACTTTTGGAGACGATGTAATGATTGCATTAGACTGTGCAGCTTCAGAATTTTATGTAAACGGAAAATACGATTATACTAAATTTGAAGGCGAAACAGGGAAAATTAGAACTTCTGAAGAACAAGCATCCTATTTGGCTGAATTAGCAGCAAATTATCCAATTATTTCTATTGAAGATGGAATGTATGAAGACGATTGGGAAGGTTGGAAGTTATTAACCGAAAAAATAGGGGATAAAGTACAATTAGTTGGTGACGATTTATTTGTAACCAATGTTGAACGATTGTCTCGCGGAATTAGTCAATCAATCGCTAACTCAATTTTAATTAAAGTAAATCAAATCGGTACTTTGACCGAAACGATTGCTGCGGTAAATATGGCACATAACGCTGGGTATACTTCTGTCATGTCCCACCGATCTGGAGAAACAGAAGACAATACGATTGCAGATTTAGCGGTTGCTTTAAATTGCGGACAAATCAAAACAGGTTCGGCTTCTCGTTCTGATAGAATGGCAAAATACAATCAACTATTAAGAATTGAGGAAGAATTAGCCGATGTAGCTTATTTCCCTGGTGTAAATGCTTTTAAAGTAAAAAGATAAACTATTGTTATACTGAACTTGGTTCAGAAACTAAAAATAAAACCCTTTCTTAATGTAAATTTTGAAAGGGTTTTTCATGTGTATTATTTAACCATTTTTTAGCATAATTTACTTTATCGTTTGCGTATTATTTATTAAATTCGCAACATACATTAATATTTTTCAAAAATCACATTTTTATAATATGTCAAAAATTGCAATATTAGAACTCGATGGCAAAAAGTATGAGTTTCCGGTTATTCAAGGATCTGAAAATGAAGTAGCTATCGATATCGAGAAATTACGTAGTGCTTCTGGCGCTATCACTATCGACCCGGGATATAAAAATTCGGGATCTTGTAAAAGTGAAATAACCTTTTTAGATGGAGAAGAAGGGATTCTTCGATATAGAGGATATTCTATTGAAGATTTAGCCGACAAAGCAAATTTTTTAGAAGTTTCTTATTTATTGATTTTTGGAGAATTGCCAACCAATGCGCAATTAGAAAAATTTGAAAACGATATTCGTAAATATACATTAGTAAATGAAGAAATGAAAAACATCATTGATGGTTTTCCAAAAACGGCCCATCCAATGGGTGTTTTGTCTTCATTAACAAGTGCATTAACAGCCTTCAATCCAAAGTCTGTAAATCCTCATAACGAAAAAGAAATGTATGAGGCTGTTTGTAAAACAATTGGTAAATTTCTTGTTATTGCAACATGGACTTATAGAAAATCTATGGGTTATCCATTAAATTATTATGACAACACTAAAGGATATGTAGATAATTTCATGCGATTAATGTTTGAATTACCTACCGGCCCTTATAAAGCTGATCCAAAAGTGGTTGCAGCATTAGATAAATTATTCATTCTTCACGCAGATCATGAGCAAAACTGTTCAACTTCAACAGTTAGAATTGTAGGTTCTTCTCATGCTGGATTGTTTGCTTCAATTTCTGCAGGGGTTTCTGCACTTTGGGGACCACTTCATGGTGGTGCAAATCAAGCGGTATTAGAAATGTTACAAGAAATTCATGACAATGGTGGTGATGTTGCAAAATTTGTTCTAAAAGCAAAAGACAAAGACGATTCATTCCGTTTGATGGGATTTGGGCATAGAGTTTACAAAAACTTTGATCCAAGAGCAACGATTATTAAACAAGCAGCTGACGATGTTTTAACGGCTTTAGGAGTTGATGATCCATTATTAGATATTGCTAAACAATTAGAAAAAGTAGCTTTGGAAGACGAATATTTCAAATCTAGAAACTTATATCCAAACGTAGATTTTTATTCTGGAATAATTTACCGTGCTATGGGAATTCCGGTTGAAATGTTTACCGTTTTATTTGCCATTGGTCGTTTACCCGGATGGATAGCACAATGGAAAGAAATGCGCATTAACAAAGAGCCAATTGGGCGCCCTAGACAAGTGTATACTGGGTATCCGTTGCGCAATTTTAAAGAGGTAAATAACAGATAATTTTAAACCCATCTTTTGATGGGTTTTTTTATTTCACATGTTTTTTTGGACTCACTTTCTCAATTCAATTTACTATATTTGCTTTATAGCTAAAACCAATAAGCACAATTAAAAAATAAACTATGTTGCCTTTAAATGTTAAAAACGAAACTTCCCGATTGAGGGCGGTGGTGTTAGGAACTGCAATAAGTAACGGTCCAACTCCTACAATTGAAGAAGCCTATGATCCAAAGTCATTAGAACACATAAAAGCAGGAACTTACCCTGTTGAAGAAGATATGGTGAATGAAATGGAGGCTTTTAATGCAGTATTCCAAAAATACGATGTTAAAGTTTTCAGACCCCAAATAATTGACAATTACAATCAAATTTTTGCAAGAGATATAGGTTTTGTAATTGATGATGTTTTTATAAAAGCAAATATATTACCAGATCGTGAGCGTGAATTAGACGCTATTCAGTATGTTATTGATCAAATTGACCCAAAAAAAGTAGTCCGTCCGCCAGAAGAAGTGCATATTGAAGGCGGCGATGTAATGCTTTGGAATGATTATATTTTTATTGGCACCTATAAAGGTTCAGATTATAAAGATTATATTACGGCAAGAACCAACTGGCAAGGTGTCAACTATATTAAAGAATTATTTCCAAATAAAATAGTTAAGGAATTTGATTTAGTAAAATCGAAAATTGAGCCACGAGATAACGCATTACATTTAGACTGCTGTTTTCAACCAGTAGGATCCAATAAAGGAATTATTTATAAAAGCGGCTTCCGTGAAGAAGCTGATTATATGTTTTTAGTGAATTTGTTCGGAAAGGAAAATCTGTTTCACATTGAAAGAGAGGAAATGTATCACATGAACTCCAATGTTTTTTCTATTGCACCAGATGTGGTAGTTTCTGAAAAGAATTTTACTCGATTAAACAACTGGCTTCGCAATAACGGATTTACGGTTGAAGAAATTCCGTATGCCGAAATTGCCAAACAAGAAGGCTTATTAAGATGTTCAACTTTACCATTAATTAGAGAATAAAAATTTTGTTTCAAGTTTAACGTTTCAAGTTATAAAACCTGAAACTTGAAACCTGAAACTTCAAACAAAAAATAACATGAACCAAACCACTAATTCCATATTGATGATTCGTCCGGTAGCATTCCGAATGAATGAACAAACAGCCGTAAATAATTATTACCAAAAAGTTTTGGATAATTTAACGCCAACTTCAGTTAATGCTAAAGCGCAAGAAGAATTTGATACTTTCGTTCAAAAATTAAAAATGATCGGGTTGCACGTTATCGTAGTTGAAGACACGCTAAGTCCTGATACACCCGATAGTATTTTTCCAAATAACTGGATTTCGTTTCATGAAAATGGCGATGTTGTTTTGTATCCAATGTTTGCTGAAAATCGTCGTTTAGAGCGTCGCGAAGATGTTTTAGATAATTTAGAAGAAGCTGGATTTCTTATTAATGAAATAATGGATTATACTTCAGCAGAAGAAGATGATGTTTTCTTAGAAGGAACCGGAAGTATTGTTTTAGATCGAGCCAATGGAAAAGCATATTGTGCTTTATCGCCAAGAGCAGATGAAGAATTATTTATTGAATTTTGCGAAGATTTTGAATTTACACCTGTAATTTTTGAAGCCTTTCAAACAGTAAATAGAGAAAGAAAACACATTTATCATACTAATGTAATAATGTGTGTTGGCGAAACATTTGCGGTCATTTGTATCGATTGTATCGATGATAAAAAAGAACGCAAAATGGTTTTAGATAGTTTAAAAGGTGACGAAAAAGAGGTAATTCTAATCACCGAAGACCAAGTGAATAATTTTGCTGGAAATATGCTCGAAGTCAAAGGAACAGATGATAGAAGATATTTAATTATGAGTGCATCGGCACATCAAAGTTTGACTAAAAAACAAATTGCGCAATTAGAGGAGCATGTTATTATTGTGAGTTCGAGTTTAGATACAATTGAAGCTTGTGGGGGAGGAAGTGCTCGTTGTATGATGGTAGAAATTTTCTTACCAAAGGAGTAAATTCCAATATAAAAAATTCCAAATTCCAAAAGTGGTTTTATTTAACTTTTGGAATTTGGAATATGTTTCTTTTTTGGAATTTATTAATTAAACACCTCTTACAATACTCAAAACTGAACTTATGATGTATTGAATTCCAATGGCAATGGTTAAAAAACCAATAATTCTTGAAATAGCAACAATACCTGAAGCGCCTAATATTTTAGCCAAATAATGGGCACTCCTCAAAACAAAATAAATCGCAAAAGCAACCACAAAAATTGCTAGTGTAGAAATAATGATTTCATTGGTGCTATGATGATCTTGATAATAAGCAATTAATAACGAAATGGAACCCGGACCTGCTAACATTGGCATGGCTAAAGGCGTTAAAGCAATATCATTTCTACTGTGTGCTTCAACTTCGGCTTTTTTATCAATTCCTTTATTTTTAGAAAATTTTCCATTCAATAATGAAAAACCAGAACTAGCAATAATTATTCCTCCTGCAATCCGAAGCGCTGTAATGGTAATTCCAAAAAATGACAATACATATTGACCAATAAAAAATGAAACTAAAAGTATAATAAACACATTAAATGCAGTCCAAAGCGAAACTTTAGATCGCTCTTTCTTAGTGTAATCTTGAGTTAATCCTACGAAAATAGGTACTGTTCCAATTGGGTTTAATACCGAAAAAAGTGCTGCAAATAAATAAACGAATACTTCCATATCTGATTTTTTGTAAAGATACAAAACAATTTTAGAGTGAAATAAAATTTTAGAATTCTATCGGTAATTGTGTAAAGATTATTTCATAAATTTATAAAAAATATTAGATAATGAAAACATTAGTAATAGGTGCTTCTACAAATAAGGAACGCTACTCTTATAAGGCCATTCACAATTTAGTCGATAAAAGTCATCAAGTAGTTGCAATTGGTGCGCAAAAGGGAATTGCTTTCGATGTTCCAATTGAAATCGAAAAAAAAGCATTTCAAGGTATTGATACTATAACATTGTACATTAATGCGAAGGTACAATCCGAATACTATGATTATATTTTATCCTTACATCCAAGACGTGTTATTTTTAATCCTGGCACAGAAAATCCTGAATTTTATGCTATTTTGAAAGAAAATAAGATTAGTCATGAAGTAGCTTGTACATTAGTAATGCTTGCTACAAATCAATTTTAAAATCTGGTGTTTTCTTGGGTTGGTTTGCTAATAATAAGTAATCCAATTAGGGTAATAATTCCATTTATGATAATAATTTCCACCGAAAACACATAACCAGAAAACCATTCGGAAGCATTGCTGTAAATCCAATAAGTAATTAATGGTGCAATTATACAAACGATGGGAACTAACTTATCGTGAACTGTTTTCGATTTTATAAATAATCCAAAAGCATATAAACCCAATAAAGGGCCATAGGTATAACTCGCAACAGTAAAAATCATTGAAACGACCGATTGATCTGTGAGCGAATTAAAAATTAAGATTACAATAAACATCAATAAAGAAAAGCCAATATGCACTAAATGGCGGTTTCTAACAATGTTGGGTTTATTTTGATTTGCAGCTTTGTCCATTCCTAAAAAATCAACACAAAATGATGTAGTTAAAGCAGTTAAAGCAGAATCGGTTGTGGCAAAAGTAGCCGCAGTTAAACCTAACAAAAACACAATTGCAGGAATCAACGTTAAATGATTAAAAGCAATTTCTGGAAATAATAAATCGGTTCTTGGTTTTCCTGAAACAAGGTCAAGAGGAACATCGATGCCGTTTTTTGCAGCATAGATGTATATTAACGCTCCAACACTTAAAAAGAAAATATTTATAATAACAAAAATTCCGGTAAACGTAAACATGTTTTTCTGAGCTTCGCCAATGGTTGCACAACTCAAATTCTTTTGCATTAAATCTTGATCAAGACCTACCATTGCTATAGTCACAAAGATTCCGCCTAGAAGTTGTTTCCAGAAATAATTGCCACTTTGGTAATCATCAAAAAAGAATATTTTAGAATACTGACTTTCTTTGACGGTTTCAAAGGCTTCAAAAAAACTTAAATCAAGATGATTGCAAATAAATATAATCGTTAAAAATACTGATGAAACTAAGAAAAAGGTTTGAAGCGTATCGGTAATAATGATTGTTTTTAAACCGCCTTTATAAGTATAAGCAAAAATTAATGCTAACGAAATGAGAACAGTTAATGCAAACGGAATTCCATAATAGTCAAATACATAACGTTGTAAAACAATAACTACTAAATACAATCTAAAGGACGAACCAATCGTTCTACTAATTAGAAAAATGGAAGCAGCGGTTTTATAGCTTACAGTGCCTAGTCTTTGTTCAATGTAACCATAAATTGAAGTAAGGTTCATGCGATAATAAAGCGGCAACAATACTTTAGCAATAATGATAAATCCAATAGCATTTCCTAGAACAAATTGAAAATATTTGAATTGCAAATCTGGATTTCCTACTTCGCCTGGCACCGAAATAAAGGTTACGCCCGATAAAGCCGTACCAATCATTCCGAAGGCTACTAAATACCATTTAGAATTTTTATTGGCTTTAAAAAACGCTTCATTTCCGCTATCTTTTCTACTCACAAAATAAGAAATGATAAAAAGTAAACCAAAGTAAACTACGATTAACGATAAAATTGCAAATGGACTCATTTTTCTATTTAATTTTAATATGGCAATTTACATAAATAATCTTCACTTTTTCAAATAAACTAACGAGTAAAATTTGTTACTTTTGTGAAATGGAATTGCCTTCAAAATTAGTAGAAAACGCAGTCAACGAAATGGCACAGTTACCAGGAATTGGTAAACGTACTGCTTTGCGATTGGTGTTGCATTTATTAAAACAGCCTTTAGAACAAACAGAAGAATTAGCACAAGCATTGGCAACGATGCGAAAGGATATTCAGTTTTGTGCTACATGCCATACCATTTCAGATGCTGAAGTTTGTTCTATTTGTTCCAATTCATCACGAGATAAATCAATTATTTGTGTGGTTGAAGATGTTAGAGATGTTATGGCATTGGAAAATACTAATATGTTTAAAGGAGTTTATCATGTATTAGGAGGTAAAATTTCGCCAATTGAAGGTAT
>CAMDQL010000028.1 GCA_945905915.1 Flavobacterium psychrophilum | reverse complement strand
ACCGCACTTTTTTGACCCGATAAATAAGGCAATTCATAATAGGTTTTGAAATCTATTTTAGAAAAATCGAAATCATTTTCTGCTATTTTTGGTAAGGTCTTGGTGTATTGTATTGAAAATTTTGGATGGCGTTTATCCATTTCAATTTTTCCAACAGGCGTTTGCATGTAATTACTAAACGGATTCCATTGAAAGCCTATTTGAAAGGAAGTAATATTATAATTGTTATAGGTCACACCATTATTGACAAATGTATAATCAAATAAAGGAGTAATTTGACTTTGTGAAAGGGCAAAATAACTAGTTGTTTTTGGCAAAAATTTACTTTCAATAAAAACAGAGCTCAATTTGTTATTGTAGAAAGTTGTGATATTGAAAGGGCGAGGGTCATAAATTTTAAATCGTCTTGAATCGGTTGCAAAATTGGTTTGCGCAATTTCATTAATATCATCAGAATAAGACGCACTTATCCATGTTTCAGATTTTTCATGAACTAGATACGATGGCGTAATGCCAAACTTGGTTTTTTCATCTTTTAATCCATAAGCGCCATAAAATGCGATTTTATATTTTGTAGAAAGTTTGTTATTGGTTATTCCACCTATTCCAAATCGGAATCCTTCAAAATTATTATATTTTATAATGCTTCGTAAATCAATATCAATTATTGAAACCGGAAAATATCCGTTAATTATTTTGCGTCCGAGAAAAATTTTATGTTCTATTCTTTCGGAAAGCGACAAACTATCAATTATTGTATAGGTCTTTATTTTTCGTATGTCTAAAGTGTCTTTTGTGAAAACATTCCAATAATCAGAAGGCTTTTTCAAACTGCTTTGTGGCACTTCTATTTTTACTCTTGGCTTTGTGATTGAAACCGGTTGATTAATTTCGATATCATAAGGTTTTGATTCGATATGCAAATACGCTTGATCGGTTGCATTTTTACGTTCGAAGTTTTCCAACGAAGAACTAAATTTTATGGTACCGCCTAAAATAGTAATATCGTCATAATTATTCCCTTTTAAGACTTTAAATGATTGTTTTTCTGGAAACCAAATTCCATGTTCAGACAAGTAATTAAAGGTATAAGTGGCATTGATGTTTACAAAACCATAAATTCGATAATAGCCTTTTGAAATTGCAAATGTTTCGGCATCTATATATAATAAGCCTCTTAGTTTATTGGCATTTAATTTTTTTGGTTGAAAATAAATTCGATATGCTTTTCTACCTTGAATGGAAACCGTATCGATTAATTTATAAGTATATAATCTTCGGCCATAATTTGAAATGGGATTTTGAACTGGAATTTCCATAATTTCAAACGGATTTTCATATACCGAATAAGATACTAATTTTAGCCCTAAATATTCATAAACTGGTTGATCAAAACCGGCCATTCTTGTGGCTAAAATAGTTTCCTTGGTTTGTTTCTTAGCGAATTGAATGAGTGTAACTTTTTCGGTTTGATACAAATGTTGTTTTTCTACAACTTTTTTAAATTTATAATTAGTCGAATCGAGTTTTATTTGTGGTTTTCCAAATAATTTTTTTCTGAAAATAGTGTCAATTTTACTAGAAATACTATCAGGGTTAGCGGTTACTTGCAGGTATTCATAGTTTTTGTATTGAAAACTTGAAAGTGCTTTACTAGGATCATTGTTTTTTTTATTTTCAATGACCTTTTTGATAATATTATTTACTTCAATTTCTGAGTAGATTTCCTTTTTTTTGGTGTTTAAATCATTTACTAGCTTTACTGTGAGAGTGGATGTTTTATTTGAGGCATATATTATTTTTTCATAAAACCCTTTGTTGTTTATTTTAATGGGTAGTTTTTCATCAATAAGTAACACATAAAATTTTCCTTCCCAGTCCGAAGTGATTGTTTCGTTGTTATAAGTTACGGATGCAAAAGCAATAGGAACGGCATTGTCAAAATCAATAACTTGCCCTTTGATTTTGGTTTGCGAAATCAAATTAGAAGAAAAAATGAAACACAAAAAAAGCCAAAAATAGTTCATGTATGTTTTTTAAGTAGTTACAAAGATATTTAAAATAAAAAATCCCGAGTGTGAATCGGGATTTAAATTTATACTTTCATGATTTCGGCTTCTTTATCGGCTAAAATTTCGTCTATTTTCTTAATGAATGAATCGGTTAATTTTTGCACGTCGTCTTCCGCTTTTTTACAAATATCTTCTGCGGTTCCTTCTTTTTCTTCTTTTTTAATATCAGAATTAGCATCTTTTCTATGATTTCTAATTCCAATTTTTGCATCTTCAGCTTCTGCCTTAGCTTGTTTTACTAAGTCACGTCGTCTTTCTTCCGTTAAGGCAGGAATATTAATAATGATGTTGTCTCCATTGTTCATTGGGTTTAACCCTAAATTTGCAATCATAATTGCTTTTTCAATAGGATGTAACATGTTTTTTTCCCAAGGCGTAACGGTTAATGTTCTAGCGTCTGCGGCATTAATATTTGCTACTTGCGAAAGTGCTGTTTGCGATCCATAATAATCTACAAAAACACCGCCAAGCATTTGCGGAGAAGCTTTTCCGGCTCTAATATTTAAAAATTCTTTTTCTAAATGGGCAACAGAACCTACCATAGCTTCTTTTGCACTGTCTAAAATAAAGTTAATTTCTTCTGTCATTTTTTTGTTTCAGGTTTAAGGTTTCAGGTTTCAAGTTAAGAACAATAACAACGTGAAACGTGAAACAAAATTATATTGTTACTGTTGTTCCTATCGTTTCCCCTTTACACACTTTTAATAAATTACCTTCTTTATTCATATCAAAAACAATAATAGGCAACTTATTTTCTTGGCTCAAAGTAAAAGCGGTAGTGTCCATTACGTTCAATCCTTTTGCTAATACCTCTTCAAATGAAATATAATCAAATTTAACAGCATCTACATTTTTTTCTGGATCTGAAGTATATACTCCGTCTACTCGTGTTCCTTTTAAAATTACATCAGCACTTACTTCAATACCTCTCAAAACTGCTGCGGTATCAGTTTTAAAATATGGATTTCCAGTTCCGGCACCAAAAATTACAATTCTACCTTTTTCTAAATGGCGTGTTGCTTTTCTTTTGATATATGGCTCTGCAATGGCTTCTATTTTTAATGCGGTTTGTAAACGAGTTTGCATTCCAGCTTCTTCAAGAGCACCTTGTAATGCCATTCCGTTAATTACGGTTGCCAGCATTCCCATGTAATCACCCTGAACTCTGTCCATTCCATTACTCGCTCCAGAAACTCCTCTAAAAATGTTTCCACCACCAATAACAATAGCAATTTCTACTCCTTTATCGTGAATTTGTTTGATCTCGGCGGCATACTCAGCTAATCGTTGGGGGTCAATTCCATATTGTCTTTCACCCATTAAAGCTTCACCACTTAATTTTAGAAGAATTCTTTTGTACTTCATTACTGTTTATTTTAAAGGAGTCTTGCTGTCGCAAGCTCAAGTCGTTATACTGTATAGATTTGTTTTGCAAATATAGTTAATTCGTTTTTTCCTAAAAAAAATGTTGTAACATTTATAAAGACAATTTTTCAAATACCTTTTCCGAATTTGTTATAACCCATTATTAACAGTAATCCATTTGTAACAATTCTTACTTTCAAATTCCAAAAATAGACTTAAATTTGTCAAATAAAGCTAAAAAGATGATAAAAACCATTCAAAAAGCACTGCAAACTAGTTTTTCTTTTGCCGAATATAGAAAACATATTGCTCATTTAATTACACAAGGTAAATCAACAGGTCATGAACAATCTATAGATTTATTACATTATTCTGAATTGAATGAAACACGAATGAATCGTTTAGAAAAAACTATAGATATTTTGCCTGAAATAATAAATAAACTTCAAAGTTTAGATAAAAAATACATCTGGTTGGTTTTAAGTGAAGGTTGGTGTGGCGATGCAGCTCAAATCGTTCCAGTTATCCATAAAATGGCCGAAGTAACCGATAAAATTGACTTGAAAATTGCTTTGCGTGATGATAACGATGAATTAATGCAACATTTTTTAACCAATGGAGGCAAGGCGATTCCTAAATTAATTGTTTTAGATGCAGAAAATTTTGAAATTCTTGCCGATTGGGGACCAAGACCTCATGGGGCAAAACAATTGATTATTGATTACAAAGCAACTCATGGTGTAGTAGATGAAACGGCAAAAATTGAATTGCAAAAATGGTATTTACACGATAAAGGAGTTTCGATTCAGCAAGAAATTATGGAAATGCAGGAGCGCGTTTAAGTTAAAAATTGAACGCGGATTACACAGATGTTTCACAAAGCTGATTTAAACAGATTTTTATAAAACTTTGTGGGACTTCGTGTTTAACTTTGAGAAACTTTGTGAAACAAAATCACTTAATAGTTCCAATAATTCTCAACTTATCAGAAGTAGAAATTCCACCAGGGTTGCAACCTAATTGACCCTCTGGGCATTCCAAGTTTAGTTTTTTGTAATATTCTGCCCAAACTTCAAAATAGTCATTTGATTTAGGCGATTTAAAAGTCATCGGAAATAAATCAAACAAAGGTTTTTTATAAGAATGCAGAAATGCGTCGTAAATTAATTCCGAACAATAATATTTTCCATTATCATATAAATATTCATCGTCATAAGGAACACCCACTTGTTGCAATGAAAAAGCAATGGCTTCAGGAATATATTTCCGATATTTTTTCTTTAGTCTTCCAATATACATAGGTTCATTGGCATACGTTTTGAAGGTTTCATATGGTGTGATTTTCACCGCTTCTCCGGCTGCTTCAATTATAAATATCGAATCGTTTTTGATGTAAACCATTCCTAAATGGCTAAAATCTTTTCCTTGATAGCCTTCGGTTACTTCGTTTATGGCTTCACACAATGGACCGCAGTTCATCGATTGAAATAAAATATCGCCTGTTTTTAGTTTTATGTTTTGAGAAAAACTAAATTGAAACAACAATACTATTATAAATAACGTTTTATTTTTCATTGGGAAGTGTTTGCTCAAAATCATCAGGCAAAATAGCATTTTCAACTGAATAATTACCAATTTTTGTTCGTCGAAGCGCCGATAAATAGCCGCCAGATTGAAGTTCTAATCCAAAATCATAAGCCAAAGAACGAATATAAGTTCCTTTGCTGCATTGTACTCTAAAGTCTACTTCTGGCAACTGAATTCTGGTGATTTCAAATTCGTAAATAGTGGTTTTTCTCGATTGAATTTCGACTTCCTCACCTGCACGAGCATGTTCATACAATCGTTTTCCATCCTTTTTAATGGCAGAAAAAACAGGCGGTTTTTGGTCAATTTCACCCAGAAATTTATGGGTAGTTTCTAAAATAAGTGCTTCCGTAATATGAGCAGTTGGAAAAGTAGCATCTACTTCGGTTTCTAAATCGTAAGATGGAGTAGTAGCGCCTAAAACAATAGTTCCGGTATATTCTTTAATTTGAGCTTGAATTTCGGTAATTTTTTTAGTGAATTTTCCGGTGCAAATAATCAACAAACCGGTTGCTAATGGATCTAAAGTTCCGGCGTGACCTATTTTAAATTTCTTTGGTAAATCGTATTTTCGTTTTAAAATGTGCTTCAATTTATTCACCGCTTGAAAAGATGACCATGTTAAAGGTTTGTCTATTAACAGCACTTTGCCGTCTAAAATTTCTTCGACGCTCATTAGATTACAGTAAGTTTTTGTACGAAGAAATGAATTAATAAAATAGCAATTCCGGCGATTATTCGATAATAACCAAAGATTTTAAATCCGTGTTTAGTCAAAAACCCAATAAATGATTTGATAGCGATTAAGGCTACAATAAATCCTACTACATTTCCAATAATTAATAAATTAGTTTGTTCATCAGAAAGTACAAAACCAGCTTTATAATAATCGTATGATTTTTTCAAAGTAGCGCCTAACATAGTAGGAATTGCTAAGAAAAATGAAAATTCGGCTGCCGTAGTTCTTGATAATTTTTGGGTCATTCCGCCCACAATACTAGCGCCACTTCTTGAAACACCTGGAATCATCGCTAAGCATTGGAACAAACCAATTTTAAAAGCGGTTAAATACGAAATTTCGGTTCCTTCAGCATCGCTAAACCATTGGTCTACTTTTAGTAATAAAAATCCACCAATAATTAATGAAATAGCAACGGTTATAGGATTTTCTAATAATCCATCAATAAAATCACCCAATAATAATCCAAAAATTACTGCAGGGACAAAGGCAACAAATAATTTGAAATAAAAATCAAGCGTTTGAAAAAAACGTTTAAAATACAAGACAATTACCGAAAGTATGGTCCCTAATTGAATTACTATCGTAAAAAGTTTTGTAAAATCGTCTTGAGCAATACCAAAAAAAGAAGACGCAATAATCATATGGCCTGTTGAAGAAACAGGAAGAAATTCGGTTATTCCTTCAATAATGGCAAGGATAATAGCTTGAAGTGTATTCATTTTTTTAGTTCTCAGTCGCAGTTCTCAGTCGCAGTTCATCTGAAAACTGTGACAGAAAACCGAAAACTATTTTTTTTTGGTTTTTAATATCGAATAAATTGTAATTCCAAATCCAAGTAGCACAACAGCAGGCGCTAAACGAATGCGTCTAAAACTAAAAATGGCTTCATTAAAAACATTTGGATCTTCGCTTCCACCACCACTCATTAATATGAATCCAAGGGCAATAACAGCTAATCCTATTAAAAGAACTTTATAATTTACTTTATCAAAAAGAAATTCAGGGTTATTGTTGTTTTCCATTTTTATATTTTTTTAAATTGACTGAACACTAATAAAGGTCGTCGGTTTTTAAATTTAAAAAACGTTGAGTGGCAAAATAGGTGCTGATTGAAGTAATGATTGTTCCTATAATTAACACACCAAATACTACAATTCCTATGGAAACATAATCTTTAGCAATGCCTAAACTTGGAAATAAACCATCAACATAAACGACAACCCCAATTAATCCGATAATTGCCAATGCTGAACCTATCAATCCTAATTTAATACTGGTCCAAATGAATGGTTTTCTAATAAAAGATTTTGTGGCGCCCACCATTTGCATGGTTTTTATGGTAAAACGGTGCGAATATACCGAAAGACGCAAGGAACTATTAATTAATAACATAGCAACAACGGTTAAAACACTACTAACAATCAAGATCCAAAAACTTATTTCTTTTACATTATTATTTACTAAATCAACCAACTGTTTGTCGTAAATAATTTCGGTAACCATTTCATTTTTCCGAAAAGTTCGTTCAATTTTTTTGATGCTCTCTCCATTTACATAATCACCTTTTAAGTGAATGTCAAAAGAATTTTGAAGCGGATTAAATCCTAAAAATTCCATAAAGTCTTTCCCTACAATATCCACATTGTTTTTTGCAGCACTGTCTTTGTGAACAAAGGCATAATCTTTTATAAATTTTGCATTTTTCAATTCAACATCAAATAAATTTAGAATACTATCGTTTGCTTCATTATTAAAGAAAACCGTCATCGGAATATTCTCTTTAAAATCATCTGATATTTTTTTTGAGTTAATTACAAATAATCCTAAAGTTCCCAATAGAAATAATACCAAAAAGATACTTAAAGCGACTGAAAAATAAGATGAAATTAATCTTCGTTTGTTGTAATTTTCAAATGATGATGCCATAAAACTGTATTTAAGTCGTAAAAATAGTAAAGAAATTTTGTTTACAGAGTAAATAACAACAAAGTTTTAACTATGAAACCGAGATTTAATAGAATTAAAGCAGTTTCAAATAAAAAAACACTTCAATTAAGAAATATTTTTGCTTTGTTTTTTTAATAAATCTCTAATTTCAACTAATAGTTGTTCTTGAGTTGGTCCAGCAGGAGTTTCTGCCGCAGGAGCCTCTTTTTTCTTAGCAGCATTAATCCCTTTAATAATTAAAAAAAGCACAAAGGCTACAATAACAAAATTAATTACTGCCGAAATAAACATTCCATATTTTACACCTCCAAAAGCAGTTAACTCTTCAATTTTTGATAGGTTAGCAGCTTCTAAAGCAGGTTTTAGTAATAATGGAGTAATAACATCTTCAATGAACGAACTTACAATTTTTCCAAAAGCAGCGCCAATAACAACACCAATGGCTAAATCTACAACATTGCCTCGCATGGCAAAAGCTTTGAATTCTTTTAACATAATTAGGGATTTTAGATTAATTTTTTAGTTTTACGAAGATACAAAATATAAAATGGCCGTTTAATTTTTATAGAAAATTCGTTTTACTCGTTGTGAAATACCCGTTAAAATTTCATAAGAAATAGTTCCAGTTGCAGTTGCAATTTCAGTAATTTTTGGATTTGTACCAAAAACGATAACTTCATCGCCTTCAGAGCAATTAATTTTAGTAACATCAACCATCATCATGTCCATACAAATTGAACCCAAAATAGTTGCTTTTTGATTATTGATGGTTACAAAACCTTTTTCATTACCCCAAGCTCTTCTGATGCCATCGGCATAGCCAACAGGAATAGTGGCCACTTTTATTTTTTCTGACACTCGAAATTTTCGGCTATAACCAATGCTTTCTTCGGGTAAAACGGCTCTAATTTGTGAAATGATTGTTTTTAAAGTGCTTACATTTTCCAAGCTTTGTAATTCTTGTTCCGAATTTCCAATGCCATATAAACCAATCCCTAATCGTACCATTCCCATTTGCTTATCGGCATAATTGAAAATCCCTGAAGTATTTAAAATATGACGAATTGGTTTTGAAGCTACTATTTTTTCTATTTCTTCAAACATCGCATCAAATCGTTGAAATTGCAGTTGCGTAAAATCATCAAATTGCAAATCATCACTTGCCGCTAAATGCGAAAACACACTTTTCACCTTAACAAAATTGTTGTTTTTTAGTAATGAACACAATTCGGAAATTAAATGCGCTTCAAATCCTAATCGATGCATTCCGGTATCTAATTTAATATGAATCGGATAATTTGAGATATTTTGTTCTTGTGCTATTTTTAAAAAGTCTTGTAAACCTGTAATCGAATAAATTTCGGGTTCTAAATTATAAGCAATCATCGCTCTAAAACTACTATTTTCTGGATTTAAAACCATAATTGGAGTCGAAATTCCAGCTTTTCGCAATTCGATTCCTTCATCGGCAAAAGCCACACCTAAATAATCTACTTTATGATGTTCTAGCAATTTTGCAATTTCATAACCACCATTTCCATAACCAAACGCTTTAACCATAACCATAATTTTAGTTTCTGGTTTTAATTTGGATTTATAGAAATTCAAGTTGTGACTAATCGCGTCGAGATTGATTTCTAATATGGTTTCGTGATTTTTTTCTTCTAACACCACCACAATTTCATGAAAATTAAATCCGCGCGCACCTTTAACTAGAATAGTTTCATTTTGAAACGATTGAAGATTAAATTGTTGTAAAAATTCTTGAGTTGTAGCAAACGAAATCACATTAGGCAAATCGTTAAGTTGTTTTCCTATGGTTTCGCCAATGGTAATAATTCGCTCAATTTTATTTTTGGAAAGCAATTGTTTTACTTGATCATAAAGTGTTTCAATCACTATTCCATCTGAAAAAATATCCGATAAAATAATCGTTTTTTTATTATGTAATTTTTGCTGTTCTAAGAAATCCAATGCAATTTTTAATGATGGATAATCGACCGAATAACTATCATCAATTACCATACAATTATTGATGCCTTTTTTAGCTTGAAGTCTTAATTCAACTGGGTATAACTCGGCAACTAGATTTTGTATAAAGGCAATTTCTTCGCCTAAAAAAAGCATGAAATTTACGCAAGTAATCACATTTTCAATCGAATTTTCATCAGTAAACGGAATATTTACACTAAAGGAATTGTCTTTGTTTTTAAAGGTTAATTTGGTTTTGTCATTTTCACTTTTCTTCGAAACAAAAAGTTGCGCATTTTCATCCGAAAAACTCCAAGTGTGTTTGTTACTATTTTCTGAAAGTAAAGTTTCAATTTCAGCATTCTTTTCCAAGAAAATATCCGTACAATTTTCGAAAAGTTTAATTTTTTCTTTGATTTTAGCATCCCGATTTGGAAATCCTTCATCATGTGCCGAACCAATAGTTGTTAAAATACCATACTTAGGTTGAATAATATTTTCTAAATGCAACATTTCATTGGGCAGCGAAATTCCGGCCTCAAAAATGCCTAAATCATAATTACCTTCTATTCCTAATATAGATAAAGCAACACCCACTTGTGAATTATAACTTTTCGGATTTCGAACAATCAAATGATTCGGACTCAACAAGAAATTCAACCATTCTTTCACGATCGTTTTTCCGTTACTTCCCGTTATTCCCACAAACGGAAAATCAAATTGTTTTCGATAACCAATCGCAGTTTGTTGTAATGCTTTCAACGAATTTTCAACGATAATGAAATTTGCTTTTTCGGATAAATGTTCCGGAATAGATTCGACCACAAAATAACGAACACCTTTTGCAATCAACTCTTCCAAATACAAATGTGCATCATGATTTTGTCCTTTTATAGCAAAAAACAAGGTGTTATTTCCATTTTGCAACGAACGGCTATCAATCGAAATATGACTTACGGTAAATTCAGTCGAATTTCCGCGAAAAACGCCTTTGCAAAACGAAATAATATGGTTGATATTGAGATTCAAATTATTGATTATCTTCTTTTTGCTTGTTTATAATTTCAACATCTTTTACTTCCATGTTTTCTCTTATGGCTTTAAAATAAGCGGCACGGCTCAAAGGTTCGTATTCTTCAGTTTCGCCAAGCATAACGAGTCTTTTGTCATCAGACTTTCTAAAGCTGTAATGTGCTAAATTTCCAGTTCTGGTACAAACAGCGTGTACTTTTGTAACGTATTCGGCTGTTGCCATAAGCGCTGGCATCGGTCCGAATGGGTTTCCTTTAAAATCCATATCTAATCCGGCAACGATTACTCGAATGCCCGAATTGGCTAAATCATTACAAACCGCCACAATTTCTTCATCAAAAAACTGAGCTTCGTCAATACCTACAACATCGCAACCTTGTGCTAAAATCCGAATATTTTCGGCCACAGGAACAGGAGTAGAGCGTATCTCATTTTTGTTGTGCGACACTACCATTTCATTGTCATAACGAGTGTCTACAGCCGGTTTAAAGATTTCCACTTTTTGTTTGGCAAACTGAGCGCGTTTTAATCTGCGAATCAACTCTTCTGTTTTACCAGAAAACATAGAACCACAAATTACTTCTATCCAACCAAATTGTTCTTGTTGATTTACTGTATTTTCGAGAAACATTTTGTATCTTTCGTACGTTAAAAAATTATTTTCTGCTACATTTGTAAGCAAAACAAAAATATTAAAAAAGTATCGATATATTCAATTCCATCTAATAAAGTTATGAAGAAAAGAATTTCCGCTGAATTAATCAGTATTGCGCACCGAATTCTAAAGTTAAAAAATCATTCTGATACCCTTCAATTGCAACAAGAAGCAAAAAATTTGTATGATCAATTGACGATTTTACGCTTTTATGAAGAAAATTTCGAATTAGTAAAAAACGAAATTCCTGAAGCTGTTTTTGAAGAAATGTTGGAAGGAAAACCTACTGAAATTTTTTCAACTCCAATTCAAGAAGAAACAGAAGCCAATATACAAGCGACAACTCCTATTGTAGAAGAAACAATTTCTGATCCAATTATTGAAGAAAAAATAATGGTTACTGAATTGATTGAAGAAGATATTGAGGACGAAGAAGAAACAATTGCAACAGAACAAAAGCTAGAAGAAACACCAAACCCTATTTCCAAACAAAAAGAAACAGTTGCCAAGCAAATTTCGTTTGAAGACATGTTAGTTCACGATTATCAAGAACTTGATTTTGTAAAGGTAGATGATGTTCCGGTTGCTGTAGAACAGGCAAATGAAGCTACTTTTGAAGCTGTATCGCCTGAAATTGGTTCCGAAATTGAGCCAACTTCAATTGTTGAAGATAAAGTTGAAAAACCATCTGAAAAGAAACAAAAAGAGGACAAAACAACGTCTTTAAATGATAAATTAAGTAAAGGCATCAACATTGGGTTAAATGATCGTATTGCTTTTGAAAAAAAATTATTTGGAGGTAATGCCGAAGATTTCAATAGAGTACTTTCTCAATTAAATACCTTTGATAATTTTGAAGAAGCTGAAAGTTTTATTCATGATTTTGTAAAACCCGATTATAATAATTGGCAAGGAAACGAAGAATATGAAGCGCGTTTCATAGAAATTGTAGAAAATAAATTTAAATAAATGAACACAGATTAGACAAATTAACACGATAAATAATTTGTGCTAATTCGTGAAATTCGTGTTTTAAATTGTTTTAAATGAGTAAATTATATATAGTTCCTACGCCAATTGGCAATTTAGATGACATGACGTTTCGTGCCATTCGTGTGCTAAAAGAAGCCGATTTAATTTTAGCCGAAGACACTCGTACTAGCGGAAAATTACTAAAGCATTTTGAAATTACTACGCACATGCACAGTCACCATATGCATAACGAACACAAAACGGTAGAAAATGTAATTGCTCGAATAAAAGGGGGCGAAACGATTGCTTTAATTTCCGATGCGGGAACGCCAGCCATTTCCGACCCTGGTTTTTTATTAACACGCGCTTGTGTAGAAAACGGAATTGAAGTAGATTGTTTACCTGGAGCGACAGCTTTTGTACCCGCTTTGGTAAATAGTGGTTTGCCGAATGATAAATTCGTTTTCGAAGGTTTTTTACCCGATAAAAAAGGCAGACAAACGCGTTATTTGGTTTTAGCCGAAGAAACCAGAACTATGATTTTATACGTTTCTCCACATAAATTAAACAAAACATTAACCGAATTTATTCAGTATTTTGGTGCGGATAGACCCATTTCTGTTTCCAGAGAAATTTCAAAATTGCACGAAGAAACTATTCGTGGAACTGCCGAAGAAGTTTTAAAACACTTTGAAGAAAAACCGGCAAAAGGGGAAATTGTGGTTTGTGTTGGGGGAAAAAAATAGTGTTCAGTCATTAGTTTTTAGTTAGCAGTTATTTATTTAGTAGTGATAATTTATCATAAGTTAAAATTTAGTTTGTCATTTCGACGTAAGGAGAAATCACATAAAGTTAAAAAGCATGAATGAATTTAATCCACAAACAGGTTTTCATTCCTATTATGTTTACATAATTACCAATAAATATCGTTCCACATATTATATTGGAATGACCAATAATTTAAAAGAACGATTAAGTCAACACATAGAAAATTTAGAATTAGGTAATAAAACTTTTGCTTCAAAGTATAATTTAGAGTTTTTGGTTTATTATGAAAAATTCGTTTGGGTGGAAGAAGCAATTGCAAGAGAAAAAGAAATAAAAAAATGGAGACGAGAAAAGAAGATGGATCTAATAAAAAGTATGAATCCTGATTTCGAATTTTTAAATCATCATTTTAAGAAATAATTTTTAAAAAATTATGTGATTTCTCCTTACGTCGAAATGACAACTAAGAATTTTTTTTATATCTTTGTTATACATACTATAAGCCAAAAATCGTAATTCATAATTTTTAATTCATCACAAACTATGCGTTGGAATCTAAAATCAAAGCCAGAAAAAGAAAAAGTACAAGCCTTACAAAACGCCCTTCAAGTCGATGAAATCATCGCTACTTTATTAGTTCAAAGAGGAATAGAAACCTTCGAGCAAACCAAAACATTTTTCCGTCCCACTTTAGAAGATTTGCACAATCCGTATCTAATGAAAGATATGGACAAAGCCGTTTCTCGTATCGAAAAAGCCATTGCCAATAACGAAAATATCCTAGTTTTTGGCGATTATGATGTAGATGGAACAACCGCTGTTTCTTTAGTTTCGAGTTATTTGCGTAGTTTTTATACTAATGTGGCGACGTATATTCCAGACCGATATAACGAAGGTTACGGAATCTCATATCTCGGAATTGATTATGCCGAAGACAACGATGTTTCCTTAATAATCGCACTCGATTGTGGGATTAAGTCGATCGACCACGTGAATTATGCGAAAGCAAAAAACATCGATTTCATCATTTGCGACCATCACCGACCTGGCGATTTTTTACCTGATGCCATTGCGGTTTTAGACCCAAAACGTACTGATTGCAATTATCCGTATGACGAATTATGTGGTTGTGGAGTAGGGTTTAAATTGATTCAAGCGTTAGCCGAAAACAGAAATCAAACTATTGAAGATTTACTTCCTTATTTAGATTTGGTTGCCACAGCCATTGCAGCTGATATTGTTCCAATTACGGGTGAAAATAGGGTATTAGCAAAATTTGGTTTGGAAGTGATTAATTCGAATCCGCGACCAGGAATTAAAGCCTTAGTTCAAAATGTAAAGAAAAAAGTATTGACGATTACTGATGTCGTTTTCATTGTAGCACCAAGAATTAATGCTGCCGGAAGAGTGAAACACGGAAACGAAGCCGTAGCACTTTTAACCGAATACAATTTAGAACAAGCGGAACAATTTGCTTCTGAAATTGAGCAGCACAATTCGGACAGAAAAGAATTGGACAAACAAATTACCAAAGAAGCGTTACTTCAAATCGAAGAAAACAACGAACAAAACCGATTTTCAACGGTTGTATATCAAGAAAATTGGCATAAAGGCGTTATCGGAATTGTCGCATCTCGATTGGTTGAAAAGTATTATCGTCCAACGATTGTTTTTACAAAAAGTGGCGATAAATTAGCCGCCTCGGCACGTTCGGTAAAAGATTTTGACGTGTACAATGCCTTAGAAGCGTGTGCCGAACATTTGGAGCAATTTGGAGGACATATGTATGCCGCAGGAATGACGTTGAAAGAAGAAAATTACGAAAATTTCAAAAATGCGTTTGAAAACGAAGTCAAAAAAACCATTCATCCCGATTTATTAATTCCTGAAATCTCAGTAGATTTAGAAATGAATTTTTCGGATCTTGATGAAAAATTTATGCGCATTCTAAAACAATTTGAACCCTTCGGTCCAGAAAATATGACACCTGTTTTTTTGTCGAAAAATATAATCGATTCGGGTTATGCGAAAACATTGGGTAACGATGCGGAACATTTAAAAGCCTTCGTGAAACAAAATAATTCGCCAAATTTCAACGCGATTGGTTTTGGTCTTGGAGATAAAATAGATGTTGTAAAAAACAGAAATCCGTTTGAAGCCGTTTATGTTTTAGAAGAAAACGAATGGAACGGAACGGTTAGTTTGCAATTGCAATTGCGTGATGTAAGAACCAATTAAATGTAAAATAAATATTAAATAATAAAATCTTTGCGACATTTGCGAGAATCTTCTCGTCTTTGCGGAAAAAAATATGACAAAAAAAGATCCATTTTCAGCATTACGAATCCCAGAATTTCGTTGGTTTATACTTATGCGATTAGCCATTGTGTTGGCTTGGTCCATGCAATTTGTCTTAATAGAATGGGAAGTATACCGAATTACCAAAGACCCTTGGTCATTAGGATTAATTGGGCTTATGGAAGTAATTCCAGCTATAGTTATGGCGCTGTTTGCCGGTCATATCGTAGACCAATCTGAAAAAAGAAATATGTTGCTCAAATGTTTTGCAGGAACGGCAACAATCAGTATTTTATTTTGTTATTTGGTTTATCCTGAAACCGCTATAACCATTGGAAAACAACCATTTTTATATGCTATTTATGCATTGGTTTTTTTAGGTGGAATCATTCGTGCATTTATCATTCCATCTGTTTTTAGTTTGTTAGGATTAATTGTTCCAAAAACACAATTTACAAACGCGGCTACTTGGAGCAGTTCATCTTGGCAAGTTTCTGCCGTAATTGGGCCCGCTTTAGCTGGATTTTTAATTGGCGGAATTGGCGTTTTCAACTCTATGATTTTCGTGACAATTTCTATTTTTTTAGGAATTTTTATGTTGTTACAAATTAGTAAAAAACCCATTTTAAATAAAAAAATTGGCGAACCCATTTCAGAAAGTTTAAAGGCCGGAATTAGATTTGTATTTCAAAATAAAATTATTTTAAGCGCACTTTCGTTAGATATGTTTGCGGTTTTATTTGGTGGGGCAGTAGCTTTATTACCTATTTTTGCACAAGATATTTTACAAGTAGGTTCAGAAGGTTTCGGAATTTTAAGAGCCGCACCAGCCATTGGTGGATTACTAACTATGCTGGCTTCTACGATGTTTTCTATCGAAAAAAATACGGGTAAAAAATTACTATTAGCCGTTTTCGGATTTGGAATTTGTATTATCGTTTTCGGATTATCCCAAAACTTTTGGATTTCGGTAATTGCTTTATTTTTAAGTGGGGTTACCGATGGATTTTCAGTAGTTATTCGTTCCACAATTCTTCAAATTTATACCCCTGACGACATGCGCGGAAGAGTTTCATCCGTAAATTCCATTTTTGTGGGTTCTTCCAATGAATTAGGAGCATTTGAAAGCGGACTAACATCTAAATTATTTGGAGTTGTAAACGCTGTAGATTTTGGAGGTATAATGACGTTATTCGTAGCAGGAACCACCGCAGTGGCTTCACCAAAATTCAGAGATTTACAAATAGAAAAGTAATTTTTTGGGCGTTACCACAAGGGTCGGGCTGTACGCTATATCTCCGATTAGCAAAAACTACAAATAAATTTTTGTTTTTGTTTATCGGAGGATGCCGCTTCCATCCCTAACGCAAATTCGTTTTCAATAGCACTTTTTATTCGTATTTTTTCAATTCAAATGTTTCGCCATCAAAAACACCATAGGTAAAATAACCAATCCAATCTCCTAAGTTGATGTATTTTGACTGTTCATTTAAAGTAATTTCCATAGGTAAATGGCGGTGTCCAAAAACAAAAAAGTCATAATGCTTTGTTTCTAATTTACGTTTGCAATATTGAACCAACCATTCATTTTCTTCCCCTAAAAATTTCACGTCTTCCGCGCCAGAAATAAGTTTGTTTTTATCCGATAAATATTGCGCTAATTTCACACCAACATCAGGATGCAACCAACGAAACAACCATTTTGAAAATGGATAGGTAAATAGTTTTTTCATGCGTTTATAACCCTTATCGCCAGGACCTTTTCCGTCACCGTGACCTATTAAAAAGGTTTTTCCGTTAAAGGTAAATTCCTTATTATCGTGATAAACAGGAATATTGAGTTCTTTTTCAAAATAATCGCCCATCCATAAATCGTGGTTTCCTACAAAGAAATAAATAGGAATCCCAGCATCTCTTATTTCGGCTAATTTTCCTAAAACACGAACAAAACCTTTAGGAACAACGGTTTTATATTCGAACCAAAAATCAAATAAATCGCCTAGTAAAAAAATGGCATCAGCGTCTTTTTTAACCTCGTCTAACCAAGCTACAAATTTTTGTTCTCTAGGAAAACTAATTTCTGAAGTTGGTGCACCAAAATGTTGGTCGGAAGCAAAATATATTTTTGAATTTTCTCTCAAAATTATCTTTTTAGTAAGTTTTTACAAAAATACACAAAATATATTACCTTAAAATAAACACTTTATCGAATATTTAATATATTTTGTCGATAGATGTTTTATAAATAAGATAAATTGTTAACTTTGAATATTAATCAAACCTTAAATTTACATTAAAATAATGAAAAAACTATTACTTTTTTTCATGACATTCTTTACCATACTAGGTTATGCACAATTTCCAGAAGGTTTTGAAAGTACTACATTTCCGCCTACTGGATGGGCTGCTTTTGATAATGGAATAGGAACCAATCAGTGGATTCGAACAACAAATTTTTTTAGAACAGGTGTAGCTTGTGCAAGGATAAATGGTCAAAATGTAACTGATGGAACCACTTCAATAGATTGGCTGGCTTCACCTTCTGTTACTGTTCCTGCAAATGGACAAGTTCGTTTCTATGCTCGAAAAACACAAATAGCAAATTTTGGAAGTACCTATAGTATAAGAGTTGCTCCGGCAATTCCAGCTACAAATCAAAATAATCCTGCCGCATACACAACAGTTCAAACTTGGACAGAAACCGATTTTGATCCTACTTTATGGCAACAAAAATTTGTGCCATTAACAGCATACATTGGACAAAATGTTTTTATAGCATTTGTAATGGAAAATGACAATGGTGATCGATGGTTAATAGATGATGTTAAAGTAGATTCTCGATGTCTTACGCCAACTGCTTTAGCGGCAACACCTTTAGCGACTTCAGCAATGTTATCTTGGAATAGTCCTAATCCTGCGGGTCCTTGGGAAATAGAATATGGCCCAACAGGATTTACTCCTGGAGCAACTCCGTCACAAGGTACGATAATCCAAGTAACTACAAATCCAAGAAATTTAACGGGTCTGTCTGCATTAACAAGTTATGATTTTTATGTTAGAACGATGTGCGATGTAGACAATCCTAGTCCATGGTCTATTGTTAGAAGTTTTACAACTACAGCTTTACCCCCTCAATGTGGTGGAAATTTTGTTGACCCTGGAGGAGCAACTGGAGATTATACTAACAGCTATAATAATTTTGCCTCACCGGTTGTTATTTGTCCAACTACACCAGGTCAACTTGTAACTGTGACTTTCACATCTTTTAATACAGAAACTAACTGGGATGCGCTTTATGTATATGATGGGCCCGACACTAATTCTCCATTAATATCAAGTGGTAATGGCCCAGGTAATGTGCCCGGAGGGGTTGCTGGAGGGTATTGGGGAACAACAATTCCAGGACCTTTTACATCAACTCATGCAAGTGGTTGTTTAACATTTGTTTTTAAAAGTGATGGTTTTGGAGTTAGATCTGGATGGACTTCAAATGTAACATGTGCCCCACCGCCTAATTATTGTGCAGGGGATCATTTTTATGATCTTGGAGGGCCAACAGGTAATTATCCTAATAATTTACCTTCCACAAGGGGTTATACAAAAATATGTCCAAATGTAGGACAATCTGTGACGGTATTTTTCAATTCTTTTGATGTTGCCAATGATACATTTTCAATTTATGATGGAGATAATTTAGCCACAGCACTATTAGTAGGAACATATTCAGGAACTAATATTATCCCTTCATACACGGCAAGTAATCCCACTGGTAATGGATGTTTGATTTTTGTATTTACCTCTAATTCTTCGATCAATGCTGCAGGTTGGGATGCTTCAATTGTGTGTGGGCCACCATGTCAAGCCATAACTTCTTCAATTGCAAGTTCAACTCCTGCTCCTGCAGCAGATACCGTTATAAAGGTTTGTCAAGATCAAGTGATTTCACTTAATGGATTAGCAACTTTTGGAACCAGCGGAACTGGCGCCACGTATAATTGGAATTTTGGAGATAATACAACCGCAGTTGGACAAAACGTAACTCATTCCTACCCAAATCCTGGTATTTATTCAATTAATTTATACACTGTTGATCAAAGCGGATGTCGAAGT
>CAMDQL010000027.1 GCA_945905915.1 Flavobacterium psychrophilum | reverse complement strand
AAACGACGTCCTCTTTGTAATGGAAACATATCTTTTAGCTTTATAGCAATCAGCTGTTAGCTGTTAGCTTTATTTAACTTTGTTATTAATCCGTTTAACATTTTTTTTATTTCTTCAACTTGAAAAAGAAGTTTTTGACCATTTTCAAGGGCTATAAATTTTAAATCAATACTCAATAATATTTGATATTCTAATTCGTTAGCTGAACCAAATGCAAAATATAAAAATCTACAAAAATCTTTATCCGAATTTCTCCCACATCCTTCTGCAATGTTCGTCGGAACAGAACTTGAAGATCTTTTCATCTGACTAATTAATCCAAATTGTTCTTCTTTTGGGAACGAACTGGTGTTTCGATAAATATCAAGCGTTAACTGATGTGATTTTTCCCAAACTAAATATTTTTTATAATTTCTCATATTTTTGAGCTTTAAGCCGTTAGCATTTAGCTATCAGCGTATCTTTTTTTATAAATTTAGCTAACTGCTAATAGCTAATAGCTGACAGCCAATTTATAGGTTTTTCTAATACTTGAATTAATTTTTCTTCATCGCTTCCCGCCACAGGATGATGGTCATAATGCCATTGTACGTGTGGTGGCAAACTCATTAAAATACTTTCAATTCGGCCATTGGTTTTTAATCCAAATAATGTGCCTTTGTCGTGAACCAAATTAAACTCAACGTAACGACCACGGCGAATTTCTTGCCATGTTCTTTGCTCAGCTGTATAAGGCAAGTCTTTTCTTTTTACTACAATTAGTAAATAAGCTTCAAGAAATGAATTCCCAACTTCAGTAACAAAATTGTACCAATCTTCCATTTTCATGGTTTCGGTTTCTTTGCAGTAATCGAAAAACAAACCTCCAATTCCACGCGCTTCATTTCTGTGAGCGTTCCAAAAGTAATCGTCACATTGTTTTTTGTATTTCGGATACAAATCAGAATTATGTTTGTCACAAGCCGTTTTACACGTTTGATGAAAATGAATCGCATCTTCTTCAAACAAATAATAAGGTGTCAAATCCTGTCCGCCACCAAACCAACTGTTAATTACATTACCATTATCGTCGTACATTTCGAAATACCGCCAATTTGCATGAACGGTTGGCACCATTGGGTTTTTCGGATGAATCACCAAACTCAATCCACAAGCAAAGAAATCCGCTTCGCCTACGTTGAATAATTTTTGCATCGAATCGGGTAATTTTCCGTGAACGGCAGAAATATTTACGCCGCCTTTTTCAAAAACAGCACCATTTTCAATCACACGTGTTCTTCCGCCGCCGCCTTCTGGTCTGTCCCATAGGTCTTCTCGGAATTTAGCAACGCCGTCTATTTCTTCTAATCCTTTACAGATTTGATCTTGAAGGGCTTGTATGTATTGGTAAAACTTGTCTTTCATTTTAAATAGCTTTTAGCTATGCGTTCAGCCGCTTCACGACAGTTGTGCGTAGTTCTTGTTATTTTTTCTTACAATATATATTACTGTCTTTACGTTTAAATCCAACACTTGAATATAAATTTATTGCAGCCAATCTATGATCTTCAGTAAAAAGCAGTATTTCAGAAAGTTCTTTTTCTTCACCTACTTGAACTAATAAATTAATTAATTTTCTTCCTACTCCTTTTCCACGAGAAGCGGAGTCTACAACTACATCTTCAATCCAACCCTTATTTCCAGATATAACTTTGTAAGTACACATTAATGCAATTCCAATTATTTTATTATTATCCTCACAGTATGCAACTGTAATTTGGTTTTTCTCATTCAATATTTCTTCAAGATCTAACTGAATTTTATTTGGACTTAATTGACGAAATAATTCAGAAACTTGCTCTTTAATGTCTATGTTTAAATCATTTTTGTCTAAAATAGCTGTTTTCATTTCTTTTAAAGTGTTTTAAACAATACAGTTTTATTGAGTTATAATTTTTTACGTACAACTATCTGCTGTCAGCTTATTTATTGTATTCTTTAACTGCTTCCACAAATGCTTTCGCGTGATCCACAGGAATGTTTGGTAAAATTCCGTGACCTAAGTTGACGATATAATCGTCCTTGCCAAATTCATCAATCATTTCGTGTACCATTTTTTTGATGGTTGGAATTGGCGACAATAAACGACTCGGATCAAAATTTCCTTGTAACGTAATATTGCCTCCTGTTAAATAACGGGCATTTCTTGGCAAACACGTCCAATCTACTCCCAAGGCCGAAGCTTTTGATTTTGCCATTTCGCCTAACGCAAACCAACACCCTTTTCCGAAAACAATTACTTTTGTTTCGTCTGCAAGTGCCTCTACAATTTGGTTGATGTATTGCCAAGAAAATTCTTGATAATCTACCGGAGACAACATGCCGCCCCAAGAATCAAAAATCTGAATGGCGTTACAACCTGCTTTTACTTTTTCTTTCAAATATAGAATAGTGGTATCTGTAATTTTTTGCAATAAGGTGTGCGCCGCCACTGGATTGGAAAAACAAAATCCCTTGGCAGTATCAAAACTTTTTGATCCTTTCCCTTCCACTGCATAACAAAAAATCGTCCAAGGTGAACCAGCGAAACCAATTAATGGCACTTCATCGTTCAACATTTGTTTGGTCAATTTAATCGCATCAAAAACATAGCCTAAGGTTTCATTCACATCTGGAACAATCACTTTTTCTACATCTTGTGAAGTACGAATTGGATTCGGAATTATCGGTCCTAAATTGTCTTTTAATTCCACGTGAATTCCCATTGCTCTTGGTACGACCAAAATATCTGAAAACAAAATCGCTGCATCTGGTTTCACAATACGAATAGGTTGCACGGTGATTTCAGCAGCCAATTCAGGTGTTTCGCAACGGGTGAAAAAATCGTATTTGTCACGCAAAGCTCTAAATTCTGGCAAATATCTTCCTGCTTGACGCATCATCCAAACGGGTGGGCGTTCTACTTTTTCGTTATTTAAGGCTCTTAAAAAAAGGTTGTTTTTAATCATTTTTTGTTGATTTAAAATAATGTATGCATTGAATAATTACGTTTTCAACCGAAGGCTGATTTGCAATTACAATATTCTTTGTAAATGGTTCAACGGCTGTTGCAGTAGTAGATCCAATACAAAAGCACATTTCGTTTGTAATTTTATGTTCTTTGATATAGCTAGAAACCCCAGACGGGCTAAAAAACAGAATTCCATCCATTTTTGGAGCTATTTTTACCGGAGTTTCTATCGTTTCATATACTTCAACAATTTGATGTGTGATACTTTTTTCGTTTAAAAAAACGGGAATCGTATTTAATCTCGATGTGCCACAGAAAAAAGTAAAACTATTATTTAAGTATTCGTTTTCAATATGTTTAATTAATTCGGATGCATCCGAATGAAAAAAAACTACCGAAAAACCATTTTCAAGCAGTAATTGTTTCGTTTTTTCGCCCACACAAATTGCAGGTTTATGAATTAACTCATCTTTATTGGTAAGAACGTTTAGAACAGCATTTTGACTCGTAAAAATTAAAATATCATTCGTGTTTTTGATTTCAAAAGCAATGGGTTGAATATGAATAAAATCTTCATCAATTACTTTAAAACCAGCATTTAGCAAGTATTGTTTTTGATTCTGAGCCAATTTTTTAGTTGCTAGTATGCCGATGTTTTCTTTCACGCTTACTTTTTTAATTGTGATTTAATGTTCACCATTAATTGAGTGCCACCCGCATTTAAAATTTCTTGTGCCAAATGGAAACCTAATTTTTTCCACTCTGAAATAGGCGCTTTTTTGTCAACCATTAATCGTTCCGTTCCATCAATAGAGAGTAAAACTCCTTTAAATTCAATAGTGTCATTATTCTCATCATATCTTGCATAAGCTCCTATTGGTGCCGTACAACCACCTTCTAATGTTTTTAAAAATTGCCTTTCTATGTAGGTACAAATTTCGGTTTCAATATGATTTAATTGAGAGACAGCGTCTATCGTAAAATTATCATCTGCCATTGCTAGGACTACCATGGCTCCTTGCGCAGGTGCCGGAATCATCCAATCTAAAGTGATAAAATTTTCTGGTTTCAAGTTGATACGTTCCAAACCAGCGGTCGCAAAAACAGCTCCGTTCCAATCATTTTCTGCTAATTTTTGCAAGCGGGTATTTACATTTCCACGCAAATTTACCACTTGATGATTTGGATATTTATGCAACCATTCTGCATTTCTACGAAGACTTCCAGTCGCAATAGTTCCTGTTGTAGTAAGAAAATCTAAGTTGCCTTTGTGCACTAGTATGTCAAATGGATTAGCACGTTCTAGAACTGCCGCTTGAATAATTCCTTGAGGCAAAGCCGTTGGTACATCTTTCATGGAATGCACCGCAATATCTACCTGGCCATTAATCATTGCAATGTCTAAGGTTTTGGTAAAAATTCCTGTGATGCCTAACTCATATAAAGGTTTGTCTAATAGAATATCACCTTGCGATTTTACCGTTACAATTTCGGTTTTATGCCCTAAATCGTTCAGTTTTTTTTGAACGGTGTGCGCTTGCCAAAGTGCCAATTCGCTATCGCGGGTTCCTATTCGAATTATTTTACTCATTATTTTGCAAGCGTTTCTATTTGGAAAATTTTTTCAATCCATTCAATACTTTCATCAACCATTGTTTCATCATCTTTTAAATGATTTGCAAAATGATTCGTGATTTTTTGAATGATTCGGGCACTAATTAATTCGGCTTGATCCTCATCAAAATTAGCTATTTTTTTTCGTTGCACATTGAGTTCGCCTTCTTTAATAGCATTTAATTTGGCTTTTAGCGCATGAATGGTTGGGGCAAATTTTCTTTGTTTTGTCCAAGCTATGAATTCTTCTTTAATTTCTTCGATTATCGCTTCGGCAGCAGGAATGTGTTTTTTTCTGTTTTCTAACGTTTCATCAGTCATTTCAGCTAATTGATCCATATGTATTAAAGAAACTTGTTCTAAATCTTTGACATTTTCATGCACATTTTTTGGAATCGATAAATCGAGAATTAAAAGCGGTTTTTTCAGATTTAAAATGGCTTTATCTATCGTTGGATTTTGAGCTCCTGTTGCTACTACTACTACATCAGCTTTTTGCAGTTCCAATTGCAAATCGGAATAATCTTTTACAATAACATTTAGTTTTTTTGCGATTTTTTCGGCTTTGTCTTTGGTTCTATTGATTAAAGTAATTTGTTCGTGTTTGGTATGTTTTACAAGATTTTCACAAGTATTTCTTCCAATTTTACCGGTTCCAAAAAGTAAAATATTTTTAGAACTAATAGCTTCTACGTTTTTAAAAATGTATTGAACCGCAGCAAAAGAAACTGAAGTGGCGCCCGAAGATATTTCTGTTTCTGTTTTTATTTTTTTATTAGCTTGAATGACCGCATTAACTAATCGCTCTAAAAAAGTATTGGCTAATTGATGATTTTTACTTTGAAAGAAGGCGTTTTTAAGTTGACTAATGATTTCAAAATCACCAAGTATTTGGCTGTCTAAACCTGTTCCAACTCGGAATAAATGGGTTATGGCTTCATGATTTTTATACACAAAGGCTACTTTTTGAAAGTCTTCAACCGTTCCTTGACTGTTTTCACAAAGTAATTTAATTAACTGGAAAGGATGTTGTGCAAAACCATAAATTTCTGTACGGTTACATGTAGAAGTAACCATTAAACTATCAATTTTATCTCTTTTAGCTTGATTTAATAGATTTGTTTTTGCATTTTCATCCAAACTAAATTTACCTCTCATTTCAGCATCTGCTTTTTTATAGCTTAGGCCAATGGCATAGAAAGTGGTATGTTTTGCAATTAAATTGTTTTCCATAGGGTATTTACTCTTTTCTAAAAGTTTCACAAAACTATAGCTATAGTTACGATAAAAGTAACGCTAAAAGTACTTTTTGTGTCGCTGAAAGATTTTTTGAATAAAAATTGATTTTTTAGCGTTATTTCTTTTAAATTTGTAGCAAAATATAGCTGTACAAGAATTGTTATGTAGAATAATTCTAAATAAATAGCTAATATAATATAACGAGTAATCCAAAAAAATATCGCTATGGGTTCGCAAGAAGAAATTAAGATTGAAAATGATTTTATATTATTGCGTTTTCAAAATGAAAGCAGCAGCAATTTAAAAGTAGAACGTCTTGTAAGTCAAGAACTTATTCAATTTCATTTTGGCATTAAAGGAAATGGGAAATTCATTTTCAATCAAGGAAACTATGCTTTAGATTTAAAAGAGGAAAAGGCACTATTGTTTTATAATCCACAAAAGGAATTGCCGTTACATTTAGAATTAGCACCTAATACATGGGTAATTTCTGTAATTATTTCGATAAAAAAATTTCACGGATTGTTTTCTTCCGACTCCGAACATATTCCTTTTTTGAGCGATGACAATAAGGATAAAAAATATTATAAAGAATCAGATATTAGTCCGTCAATGGCAATTGTTTTAAGCCAATTGTTTCATTATAATTTAAATCCGTCGATTAAAAACCTATATTACAAAGGAAAAGGGTATGAATTATTGAGTTTATATTTCAATCGTTCTGAAGATCCAAATGCCGAACAATGTCCGTTCTTGATTGATGAAGAAAACGTGTTAAAAATTAAAAAAGCAAAAGAAATTATGATTGCCAATATGGCCGAACCACCAGGTTTAGAAGAGCTTTCAGAACAAGTAGGGCTGAGTCTTAAAAAGTTAAAAATGGGGTTCAAACAAATATATGGCGATACGGTTTTTGGATTTCTTTTTGATTATAAAATGGATTATGCGCGACAATTATTAGACAGTGGTTCCTATAATGTAAATGAAGTTGGTTTAAAAATTGGTTACAGCACCGGGAGTCATTTTATTGCAGCTTTTAAAAAGAAATTTGGCACAACGCCCAAGAAATATTTGATGAACTTAAACACTAATGTGTAGAGTAGCGCATCAATTTTATATATCACAACATCAATAAAAAATAACACTATTAAAAAGTAAAAAGAGTAAATCGTATACTTTTATAAAAAAACAAACTACACATGAAAGGAGTATTATTAGTAAATTTAGGTTCGCCCGAAAGCCCAACAGCAAAAGATGTAAAGCCTTATTTAGATGAATTTTTAATGGATAAATACGTAATTGATGTTCCATTTTTATTGCGCGCTTTATTAGTTCGAGGAATTATTTTACAAACCCGACCAAAAAAATCGGCTGAAGCTTATGCACGAATTTGGACTGATGAAGGCTCTCCTCTAATTGTAATTTCAAAAAAAATGCACGAAAAAGTAAAAGGTTTGGTTGACATTCCGGTTGCTTTGGCAATGCGTTATGGAACCATTACAATTTTAAAAGGATTACAAGAATTACACGATAAAGGCGTAACCGAAGTGATGCTTTTCCCCTTGTATCCGCAACACGCTATGGCTTCAACCACAACTATTTTGGTCTTGGCAGAAGAACTTCGCGCCAAGCATTTTCCAAATATGAAATTTACTACGGTTCCTGCGTTTTATAACAAACCTGGGTACATTGAAGCGTTATCCAATTCGATAAAAAAACATTTGGAAGGATTTGATTACGATCATTTATTGTTCTCCTATCATGGCGTTCCTAAACGTCATATTCGTAAAACCGATGTAACAAAATCGCATTGTAAAATGGACAGAACTTGTTGCAATACACCTTCACCAGCGCATGAATTTTGTTATAGCCATCAATGTTATGAAACTACAAAACAAGTAGTGAAAGCATTGGGCATTCCAGAAGGAAAATATAGTCAAACGTTTCAATCGCGTTTAGCAGGTGATAAATGGTTAACGCCTTACACTGATGTTGAAATTAACAAAATGCCTGAGCAAGGCATTAAAAAATTAGCCGTTGTTACCCCAGCTTTTGTTGCCGATTGTTTAGAAACATTGGAAGAAATTGCGATGGAAGCTAACGAAGAATTTTTACATCACGGTGGTGAAGAATTTATGGCAGTTCCTTGTATGAATGACGAAGATGAATGGTGTGGTGTGGTTGCAAGATGGATTGAGGAGTTTAAGAAAGAGTAAAGATAAAAGAACAAAGAAAAAGACTTTTAAATGGAATTCTACAACTACATAAAATCACTACACTTAATCTTTGTAATCACTTGGTTTGCTGGGTTGTTTTACATTGTTCGCCTGTTTGTTTATCAAATTGAAGCGAATGACAAACCGTCACCAGAAAAAGAAATTTTACAAAAACAGTATAAAATAATGACCTATCGTTTGTGGTATATTATAACGTGGCCAAGTGCGGTTTTAGCAACTATTTTTGCGGTTTGGTTACTAATTTTGATGCCCGCTTGGTTACAAATGCCTTGGATGCACGTGAAGTTAGGCTTTGTAGTTTTGCTTTTTATTTATCATTTTAAATGTCAGAAAATATATACCGAATTACAAAATGACACCATAAAATACACATCAAACTTCATGCGATTATGGAACGAAGGCGCTACAATTATTCTTTTTGCAGTCGTTTTTTTAGTAATTTTAAAAAATGCAATTAATTGGATTTATGGTGTAGTTGGAATTGTATTATTTTCAGTAATTATTATGCTTGGTTTTAAATTCTATAAAAGAATTAGAGAGAAGCAATAGCTTTATTTCGAATTAAAATTAAACAATGGATAGAATTTTTAATATAAAAAATCTTTCACTTCGCGTAAGAATATTTCTATCCATGATATTCTTAACGCTCATTGCGTCGGTATTGATTGCTACGGTATCCATTTATCAATTTCGAAAAGAGGCCAGAGAATACCATCAAGACCGATTAGAACGTAAAGAAACCGCTATTGCCGAACATATTAATTATGTGTTGCAAACCACCACATATCCTTTAACTACTGAGAATGTTCCGTTAATTTTTAAAGAAAAAATCTTTGAATTGGCCGATATTCATAGTATGGAAATCAATATTTTTGATTTAAATGGGGAATTATTAATTTCCTCCAAAGCCATTTTTAAAATTGATAAAGACAAACCTAAAATAAACGAAGCAACATTAAAAATTTTGCAAGCCTCTTTAGAAAAAAGATATGTAGAATTTTCAACAATTGACGGACAGCCTTTTCGTTCTTCATACACTTATTTAAAAGATACCAAGTTTAAGCCACTAGGAATTTTAAATTTACCCTACGAAGAAGATAGAGCATTTTATAATAATGAAGTGCAAAATTTCCTCATTCGATTTGGGCAAGTATATGCTTTTATGTTTTTGATTTCTATAGTGTTATCCTATTTTTTATCGAGTTATATTACCAAATCACTTAAAATTATTAGAGATAAAATGCAAGAAACACAATTGGATCAACGCAACGAGAAAATTGTACTGGAAGACGGCAGTAAAGAGATCAATCTTTTAATTAAATCCTATAATAACATGGTGGATAAATTAGAAGAAAGTGCCACTATTTTAGCTCAAAGCGAACGAGAACAAGCTTGGCGAGAAATGGCAAAACAAGTAGCCCACGAAATTAAAAACCCGTTAACTCCAATGCGATTAACGGTGCAAAATTTTGAACGTAAATTTGAAGCAAATGATCCAAATATTTCTAAAAAGCTAGAAGATTATACTAAAACTATTTTACAGCAAATTGACACGATGAGTTCGGTGGCAAATGCATTTTCAAACTTTGCAACCATGCCCGCTCAACAAAACGAAACGCTTAATGTAGTGCAAGTAGTTCAAATGACCTTGGAAATTTTTAATGAAGATTACATCACATTTTCGGCAATTGAAGACGAAATTATTGCTAAATTAGACCGTACACAATTGATAAGAGTTGTTACAAATTTGGTCAAAAACGCCATTCAATCGATACCTGATGAACAAGAAAACAAGCAAGTATTTGTTACTGTTTTTAGAGAAGATCATCAAGTAAAAATTGCAGTAAAAGATAACGGAAAAGGAATATCGGAAGACAATGCGGCTCGAATATTTGAACCAAAATTCACTACAAAATCAAGCGGAATGGGCCTTGGTTTAGCCATCATCAAAAATATTATTGAAAATTACCAAGGAACTATTACTTTTGAAACTGAAATAAACATAGGAACTGAATTTTTAGTTTCCTTTCCAATAAACAAATAATAAAAAACGTAAAATGGAAAACATTTTAATTGAAAAACAAGACAATATAGCTGTTGTAACCATCAATAGACCTACAAAGTTAAACGCCTTAAATAAAGCAACCATTCAAGAATTACACGATGGATTTAATGCATTAAACGAAGATAAAACTGTAAAAGCAATTATTATAACAGGTAGTGGCGAAAAGGCTTTTGTGGCTGGTGCCGATATTGCGGAATTTGCTAATTTTTCAATTTCAGAAGGACAACAATTAGCTACAGAAGGACAAGCGTTGCTGTTTGATTTTGTTCAAAATTTGAGCACTCCGGTTATTGCAGCAGTTAACGGTTTTGCGTTAGGTGGCGGATTAGAATTAGCTATGTCATGTCATTTTAGAGTAGCTTCTACCAATGCAAAAATGGGATTGCCCGAAGTAACTTTAGGGGTAATTCCAGGTTATGGTGGCACACAGCGATTAGCTCAATTAATAGGGAAAGGTCGAGCAATGGAACTAATCATGACCGCCGGAATGATTGATGCAGAAACCGCAAAAAACTATGGATTGGTAAATCATGTAGTTGCACAAGATGAATTATTGGAATTTGCTAAAGGAATTGCCACCAAAATTTCTAATAATTCAACGGTAGCAATTGCAAAAGCTATACAAGCAATAAATGCTAATTTTGAAGATGGAACTAATGGATATGAAGTTGAAATTGAAAATTTTGGTGCTTGTTTTGGAACCGAAGATTTTAAAGAAGGAACTTCGGCATTTTTAGAAAAAAGAAAAGCTGCGTTTCCCGGAAAGTAAAAAAGGGGCATTAATTTTTTTAAATTTGAAAACCATTTTTTATCAAATCAATATTTTTTCTGTATAAAAATTGTAACTTTATATCCGATTTAAGCTTTTACTAAACATTCTATAAATAACTTAACTAATATGATTCAAAAAATTAACGATTTCGTTGCTGAAGTAGCAAAAAATAACCCAAACGAAACTGAATTTCTTCAGGCTGTTCATGAAGTAGCTGAAACAGTTATTCCCTTTATTGAAAATAATAAAAAGTATCAAAATAAAATGCTTTTGGAACGAATGGTTGAGCCAGAGCGCGTAATATTGTTCCGAATTGCTTGGATAGATGATGCGGGTAAAACAAGAATAAATAAAGGTTATCGAATTCAAATGAATTCTGCAATAGGCCCATACAAAGGAGGACTGCGTTTTCACCCATCGGTTAATTTAAGTATTTTAAAATTTTTAGCTTTTGAACAAGTGTTTAAAAACAGCTTAACCACTCTACCTATGGGCGGCGGTAAAGGAGGCTCCAACTTTGATCCAAAAGGAAAATCAGATACTGAAATAATGCGTTTTTGCCAAGCTTTTATGCAAGAGTTAGCCAAACATATTGGTGCAGACACAGATGTTCCAGCCGGTGATATTGGCGTTGGCGGAAGAGAAGTAGGATACATGTTTGGTCAGTATAAGAAAACAAGAAATGAATTTACGGGTGTTTTAACTGGAAAAGGAATTTCTTTCGGAGGGTCATTAATTCGTCCAGAAGCTACTGGTTATGGAACGGTTTATTTTGCACAAAGTATGTTGGCAACTAAAAAAATTACGTTTGCTGGAAAAACAGTAATTGTTTCTGGTTCTGGTAATGTTGCACAATATGCAATTGAAAAAGCAACTCAATTGGGCGCAAAAGTACTTACAGCTTCAGATTCATCTGGATATATCTATGATGCTGATGGAATAGACGCTGAGAAATTAGCTTATATTATGGAAATAAAAAATGTAAACTATGGTAGAATTTCAGATTATATTTCAAAATTTCCAAACGCAAAATTTGTTGAAGGGAAACGTCCTTGGGAAGTAAAAGGAGATATCGCTTTACCTTGTGCTACTCAAAATGAACTAAATGGGGATGAAGCTAAAGCCTTGGTAAATAATGGTTGTATTTGTGTTGCTGAAGGAGCTAATATGCCTTCAACACCAGAAGCTATTCTTGAATTTCACAAAGCAAAAATTTTATTTGCACCTGGCAAGGCATCAAATGCTGGAGGTGTTGCAACATCGGGCTTAGAAATGTCACAAAATTCATTACGTTTGAGCTGGCCATCAGAAGAAGTAGACCAACGATTATTTAAGATCATGAGCGATATTCATGATTCTTGTATTAAATATGGAACTAATGACGATGGTTATGTTGATTATGTAAAAGGAGCTAATATTGCAGGTTTTGTTAAAGTTGCAGACGCTATGTTAGCACAAGGAGTAGTTTAAATTTTAAAGCTCTTGTTTTTGTAAAGAGAATCTTTTTAAACTTCGCCGTTCCATTCGGCATAAAATTGAGCCAAAAAATGAATTATGAAATCATGACGTTTTTTGGCTATTTTTTTACCTGTTTCGGTATTCATTTTATCTTTTAAAAGTAATAATTTTTCGTAAAAGTGATTGATGGTTGGGGCGTCACTTTTTTTATATTCTTCTTTAGACATAGATAGGTTTGGCGCAATTTCCGGATTATAAAGTGTTCTATTTTTAAATCCGCCATAGTTAAATGTTCGAGCAATTCCTATAGCTCCAATTGCATCCAAACGGTCGGCGTCTTGCACAATTGCTAATTCTTTTGAATGAAAGTGTTGATCAAAATTTCCGCCTTTGAACGAAATATTTTCAATAATAGCAATGACATGGTTTATTTTTTCAGAAGGCACCTGTTGAGATTCTAAAAAGGTTCGGGCAAGTTGAGGTCCAATTGTTTCATCGCCTTCATGAAATTTCGAATCGGCAATATCATGCAATAAAGCAGCTAATTTTACTACTTCTAAATCGCATTTTTCTTCATGTGCAATCAATAAAGTATTTTTATAAACGCGTTCTATATGAAACCAATCATGACCGCCTTCTGCATTTTCGAGTTGCTGTTTCACAAAACGAATGGTATTGTCTATTACTTCCATGTGTACAAATTACAAAAAAAATTCCAACTTTATAAAAAATTGGAATTTAAGAATTTATTTTACTAAGGCAGGTTCAACCCATTTAAATACATGTCCCGATTCTGGAATAACTAACCGCTCCGAGATTTTTATCATTCGTGAAGGTAGTTTCATTAAGAAATCTCTAGCTTTTTCTGCATCATCGGTTAAACCTGTGATTTTGTCTATTTCCCATTTGTCTATCAATTTTTGCATAATATCTACATAATCAGCAGCGGTATAAACACCTATGCGTTGCGCAGCATCTGAAAAATGTTCAAACGCGGTACTAATTTTTTGTCCGGATTCTCTTAAATAATGCGCCGGCATTGTAATTTTATTTTTCATCATATATTGAAAAGCCAACATCATTTCACTAGGATCTATTTTAAAAATTTGATTAACAAATTCACTATATGCTAAATGATGACGCATTTCATCTCCTGAAATAAGATTACACATTTTATGCAGCTTTCTGTCGCCATAATCTTTAGCAATTAGAGCTACTCTATTGTGAGATACATAAGTTGCTAGCTCTTGAAAACTGGTATACACAAAATTTTTATACGGGTCATTACTGGTACCAATATCAAAACCATCTTTAATTAAATGTTGTGTTGTTATTTCAACTTCCTTCATATTTACCCTTCCAGATAAATACAAATATTTATTTAGTAAATCACCATGTCGATTTTCTTCTCCTGTCCATTGGCGAAACCATCTATTCCAGCCATTTGTTTCTTCTTCTTGATTAACACCATCAATGTTTAACAACCAGGATTCGTAAGTTGGGAGCGCTTCTTCAGTAATTGTATCTCCAATAAGTGTTACCCAAAAATCATAAGGTAAATCTTTAGCAATTTCACGTAATTCTTTTACCTCTTCAAAAAAAGATTCGTTTTGAGAATTTGGAAGTAAATCAGTTGGTTGCCAAATTTTTTCTACGGGGATTAAAAATTCATCAACAAAAGAGTCAATTTTTCCCCCTAGAAATTGCATCACTTCAAGACGCACATTTTGTATAGCCATGTTATTAATATTTTAGCGAATTTGTAATTATTTTTTCAGTTTTTTCAAAGATTTCTTCAAAAGAGAACTCAGAAATTTTCATCGCAGGGTGTATTTGAAAATGTAAAGAATTTCCTAAACCTAAAGGGAATGCACCAAATTTTGTAATTTTCCACGAATTATTTATGGTAATAGGAAGAAAATAAGCGTCTGGAGCAAATTTATAAAGCATTTTTAATCCGCTCGAGGCAAAAGGTTTAGGGCCGCCAGTTTTACTTCTAGTGCCTTCAGGAAATATTACTACCGAATAGTTGTTTGCATTGATTAGCTCGGCTACTTTTTTTATCTCTGGGAAAGCTTGTTTGGGGTCTTTTCTGTCAATTAAGGCAGAGCCACCTTTTCTTAAATTATAAGAAACACTTGGAATTCCTTTTCCGAGTTCAATTTTACTAATAAATTTCGGATGTATTTTTCTTAAAAACCAAATCATAGTGGTAATGTCGTTTAAGCTTTGATGGTTGGCAACAACAATTAAAGGCTTGTTTTCTGGAATGTTTTCAAGTCCTTGTAAATGATAAGTAGTTCCAAGAATATGCGAAGTTCTAACAAGAAACCAATTTAAATAAGCAACACTTATACGATGGGCATTATAACCAAAAAAAGTATAACAAATCCATTGGATGGGATGAAAAATTACCAACCAAAGTAAAAATAAAAAGCAATATACTATTGATAGTGGATAGGATACTATTTTTTCCATTTTTAAAACGAATTTTGACAAAAGTAAGGTTTTAAATAAAAAAACCACCAAATTAGCGGTGGTTTTATTGTATGCAAGCATAGTATAATAAAAATAATTGTCTTGAATAAAGAAAAAAAATCAATTCATAATCGTGCAAACACCATTAACACAATTTATGGTATTTGGCGGATTTACAACCATACAGTCTGAAATTGCACCAATTTCAATATTATATTGATGATCCATTTCATAATATTCTGTAACCAAAGTTTCTAGTGTAGTTTGATCAACAGTATTAGGATAAACCAAATATTCTCTTGGCCCACCACAAGGTTTTGCTCCGAAAGCAATGTAAAGACAATCGGTTGCATTGGAACACGAATAACTCTGAATATAATTAAGAATTTCCTGTTTCTTTTGATCTAAAATCTCAGGAGTGGTTCTGTTATCGTCTTCATCGCATTGAAAACTTTGTAACAAAACAAATAATAATGCTATACGAATTAAATATTTCATAAATATCTATAAATAGGTTTTTCTTTTATTTTTATTAGCAAAACTCGTTGTAAGCATCTATTAAATTCTCAGCAATCAACTCTGCTGGACGACCCTCAATATGATGACGCTCTAACATGTGCACTAATTTTCCGTCTTTAAACAATGCCATACATGGAGACGACGGAGGAAAAGGGAACATGTGTTGACGCGCTGCCTCGACTGCCTCTTTGTCTACACCAGCAAAAACAGTTACTAATTGCGATGGTTTTTTACCACCTTCTAAACTCATTTTAGCTCCTGGACGCGCATTTCTAGCCGCACAACCACAAACCGAGTTGACAACCACTAAGGTGGTGCCTTCATTTTTTAAAGCATTTTCAACGGCTTCTGCACTATATAATTCCTGAAAACCAGCATCTGTTAATTCAGCACGCATTGGTTTAACCATTTCTTCTGGATACATAATTTATTTATTAAGTTATAAACAACAAAGCTACGAAGATTTTTGTTTGTGAGCGAATATCAATTCTTAAAGATTTGTTATGATTTTATTGTTTTTTGGTTTCTAAAGAAAGCGTTGGGCCAGCGCTTTAATAAAAAGCAATTTTGGGCACTTGCTCATAATTTGTAAATCTTCTATAAATGAGGTTTCTTCATCTAAAAATTTAAAAATTAAGGTTGTATTTCCTTTTTCAAATAGTGCTGAAAATATTTTGGAACCCAGTTCGTTTTTTGAATGTAAAATATCCAATAACAATAAATCATACAGCCAAAATTTATCTTTTTTATGAAATTTATTAAAGTTGGATTCTGAAATTAAGAACTGAACTAATGCTTTTGATTTTTTAGTTGTATTTTTAAATGTATAACCGGTACTGGCTTTTGTCCAACCGCCAGCCGAACCAATATTGATGATGTTTTTAGTGTTGTGGTTCCAAAAAGGGTAACAGGTCATTGGAATGTTACCTTGTTCTTTTTCGATGATTTCGTACTCGGTTATGCCCAGATTTTTTATGTAATTTTGAATTTCAGATTCGTATTCTTCTTTATGTAGTAAATCTTTTGAAAAAAGTGTATATTCTAACAAAGCTTCATGTTCAGAAGTTGGTAAAATGTACATGAAACGCGTATTGCCTTTTTGTTCTATCGAAAAATCCATGAAAGTGGCGCAATTTGGAGTAAAAACTGGTTCTTTGCTTTTGATGAACCAACCGATAAAATGTTGTTGAATTAATGGAAATTTGGTTTGCCCATTTACAACACTTGGACGGTAAATCGAATTGAAAATTTTGTTACACGTAAACGTTCCATGGTCAGTTTTCACTTCACAATGCGTTCCAAAATCGGCAAAATCAACTACTTTATGATTGAGAAAATGAATGTTTTTATGTGCTGAAATTTTTTTGAAAACCAATTCGTAAAAGTCTAAACCATTGATTTTTTTATATTGATAAGGCGTTAATTCTAAAATGCGATTGAAATTTTCATTTGCAAAAACAGCTTGAATCCATTTTTTAGAAACAATTTCATCAAATAAATTGTGTTCATCCCAAAAACACCAAGTTCGGTCGTTTGTTTTTTTAGAATTTGCCACACCAGATTGTCCTTTGGTCTCGAGTTCATCAATTAATAAAATTGATTTATTTTCAAACTTTCCAGACAAAAGCATTTCATAGACGGTCATTAAAGCCGATAATCCTGAACCTGTAAAAATATAATCATGGTGTTCCATGTTCCAAATTTACTAAAATACTTGTTTTTATAGGTCATTTAGCCTTAAATTTGAAAAAAATAAGCCATGTTTCAAATTGTTTTAGATTTTTTTGAACGTATTGATCCAATTTTAGCCGCTTTAATAGCCACTACTTTTACTTGGGCTTTAACTGCATTTGGTGCTTCGTTTGTATTCTTTTTTAAGAATATGAATCGGGTGGTTCTAGACGGAATGCTTGGTTTTACTGGAGGTGTAATGGTGGCAGCGAGTTTTTGGAGTTTACTAGCACCTGCGATAGAAATGACTGAAGGCAATGGATTTATGAAGGTAATTCCGGCAGCAGTAGGTTTTTTGTTAGGCGCCATTTTTATTTTTGGATTGGATAAAGTTTTACCTCATTTACATATAAATTTTAAAGAAACTGAAGGTATTAAATCGCCTTGGCAACGCACTACTTTGCTTGTATTGGCCATAACCTTACACAATATTCCCGAAGGATTAGCGGTTGGTGTACTTTTTGGAGGAGTTGCCGCTGGAATTCCTGAAGCTTCAATTGCAGGAGCAGTTACTTTAGCTATTGGAATTGGGATTCAAAACTTTCCAGAAGGAATAGCGGTTTCTATGCCTTTACGAAGAATGGGAATGAGTCGCTGGAAGAGTTTTATGTACGGGCAATCTTCGGCATTAGTAGAACCAATTGCGGGAGTTTTAGGAGCTGTGGCAGTTACCTTTTTTACGCCATTGTTGCCTTATGCCTTAGCATTTGCTGCTGGAGCAATGATTTTTGTGGTGGTTGAAGAAGTTATCCCAGAAACACAACAAGATAAAAATACTGATATTGCCACTTTAGGTTTTATTGGCGGATTTATTGTTATGATGATGCTTGATGTCGCTCTTGGCTAATGACACGCACAATCATCGCCACAAGGTTTTGATTTTTTAGTGCTTTTTTTCCAAAAGAATTTCTTTGCTATGAAACCAATAGCTATGGTTAAAGAAATGTAAACCAAAATTTGTTGAATATCCATAACACAAAAGTATAAAAAGCAATCTCAATTATTATGACATTGCTTTTTTATTATTTTAAAAGGTTAAAGTTTAGCGCCAATCGAAATATACAATGTTCTTCCTTCACCAGGTAAAACTCCAGGTCCTGGATATCCTCCAGCTCTTCGCGTTGCATATTCTTCATCAAATAAATTATTAATTCCTGCTCGAATGTTATAGTTTTTTAGGAATTTATATTCGGTTGATAAATCTAAAACACGATAATCGTCTAATATTCCCGTAATGCCATTAGCAGAAGGAGTGTTCGTATTATTAGCATCGGTGAAAATTCTTCCCGACATTCTGTATTGTACCGTTGTTGAAATAGAACTGTTACTCCAAGAAAGTCCGAAATTGTGAATGTATCTTGGGGCATTTTCAACTCTATTTCCTGAAAGATTGGTTTCTGTAATGCTAACATTTGGCGCTGTTCCTGAGGCACTAAAAATTCTAAAATCAGTGTAACGACTATCAATAAAACTTATCGAAGCAAAGAAATCAAGATTCCCATAAGGTCTTTCGATTTCAAATAATCGTGTGATGTTTAAATTAGCAAATCCTTCAATTCCCTTGTTTACAGTTTCACCAAGATTAGTTCTAAAAAGGAAAGTGCCTTGAGAAGGATCATTATTTATAAACTGTCTTATACCTCCAATTCTATTGTTATAACTCAAATAAAACAAACTAACATCAAAGTTTAAGTACTTTTTGAATGTTCCTCTAAAGCCTAAATCAGCATTAAACCCTGAAGCATCTTTTAAGTTAGGATCAATAACATCTGTTACTGCTGGAGGTGTAATATCTGAAAATAAAACAGGTCTAAATGCCTGTGTAATATTGGCGTAAATATTTGTAGTTCTAAATTTATATTCTAATCCTAATCCGAACAAAGGTTGACTTCTTGAAATGTTTTTATTAGCCATTGCAATATCGTTTCCACTGCTTATTCCAAAACGACCATTACCAGTATTTTGAATATATTCATAGCGCACTCCAGGTGTAATACTAAGTTTATCGGTAATTTTAAATTGATTTTCAGCAAAAACAGCTACATTCTCGGTTGTAAAATCTAAATCTCTCACATATCTTCCATCAATCGATATATCAAAACCGGAACCTGTTGTTCCTCTCCCATCTTGAAGGCGTTGAGTGTTCGCTTTGTATAAACGAACACCAAAGGCTAGATTATTTTTAATTTTTCCTAATTTATATTTGTAAATGTTACGATTTTCTATTCCATAATTTTCATAAAGATCGCGATCTACTCTTCGGTTTGCATAATCATTTGTTGCAGGATTAATAGCGTCAACTATATTTGGTGTAGCTGTAAAACCAACACTGTTTCTTTCTCCGATAAGTCCAAATAGTTTAGTGTTTGAAGTAAAATTATTGCTTATTTTAGTGTCAAAATTTATTGAAAAAACATTCCAAGGTGTTCCAAACCAATTTCTATCTCGCAATGATTGTCTTGAATTTATGTTAAACTGTTCATCGGTTAAACCACCAGCTTGTTGCATCTGATAATCCATGTTAGTATATTCTGCAGAAATTTTGGTGTTTTCTGTGAAACGATATTCTAGAAAAGCATGTGTGTTTCGAACCGTGTATTGACTGTTTTCTCTCCAACCATCAGCACTACGCGAATGATTGTAAACATAATAGGAAAACTTTTTATAATTGCCACCGATGGCGTTATAGCTACTCATTAATCCATAGCTTCCAACGGTGTTTTGTGCCTCATAAGAAAATTTCTTCTTGGTTTCTCTTTTTAATATATAATTCAACATTCCACCAAATTGCGGTCCAAATTGTAGTGACCCACCGCCGCGAACCAATTCTATAGTTTCAACAGCCTCAAGAGGGGGATTGTAATATGCTTCGGGATAACCAAAAACATCTGATGAAATATCATAACCATTTTGTCTTGTATTTAATTCCCAACTTCTGTTTGGGCTTAAGCCTCTCACTCCAACATTTATTTGAATTCCTGATCCTTCGTTTTCCCATATTGTAACACCAGGAATTCTAGCAAAAATTTCTCGAGCATTATTAGTGGTAAAGTTTCCATTAATGTTTGAAAGCTTTAACACCTCATTTTTTTTACCTGAAAATATTACATTTCCTTTCATTTCGGGCATTCTTTCAGGACTTTGTTGTTTTGGTGTTACAATTACTGGAGAAAGTCTTTTTATTGTGTCATTAAAGGCAATATCCTCATATTGTGCTTGAGAAATAAAACAAGAAGTAAGAAGTAGGAGTATAAATTTATATTTCATTTTTATTTAGATTAATTCTACATAGCAAAATTAATACTAAATTTTATTTAGACAAATTATAA
>CAMDQL010000026.1 GCA_945905915.1 Flavobacterium psychrophilum | reverse complement strand
AAAATGGTCAAAAACTTCTTTTTCAAGTTGAAGAAATAAAAAAAATGTTAAACGGATTAATAACAAAGTTAAATAAAGCTAACAGCTAACAGCTGATTGCTATAAAGCTAAAAGATATGTTTCCATTACAAAGAGGACGTCGTTTAAGAATAAACGAATCCATAAGAAGTTTAGTTCGCGAAACCACATTAAGTCCTAGTGATTTTATGTTTCCGATGTTTATTGCAGAAGGAGAAAATATCCAAGTCGAAATTCCATCGATGCCAGGAATTTTTCGTCGTTCGATAGATTTAACAGTGAAAGAAGTCCAAGAGTTATTCGCTTTAGGAATACGTGCTGTGAATATCTATGTGAAGGTTAGCGAAGATTTAAAAGACAACACCGGTAAAGAAGCGTGGAACCCAAACGGATTGATGCAACAAGCTATTCGTTCTATTAAAGCGGCTTGTCCTGAAATGATTGTGATGCCTGATGTGGCTTTGGACCCGTATTCTATTTATGGACACGACGGAATTATAGAAAATGGTGACGTAGCGAATGATGCTACCAACGATGCTTTGGTAAAAATGGCCGTTTCGCACGCGCAAGCAGGTGCCGATTTTGTTGCACCAAGCGATATGATGGACGGACGAGTATTGCGTTTGCGTCAAGGTTTAGATGCTGCAGGGTTCCAAAATGTAGGTATTATGAGTTATTCGGCGAAGTACGCTTCGGCATTTTATGGTCCATTTAGAGATGCGTTAGATTCTGCTCCAAAAGACACTACTTTGGATACTGAGCCTATCGAAGTACCAAAAGACAAAAAAACCTATCAAATGGATTATGCGAATCGCATCGAAGCTGTTAAAGAAGCGCTTTGGGATGTAGAAGAAGGTGCTGATATGGTGATGGTAAAACCTGGAATTGCCTATTTAGATATTGTTCGTGAAGTAAAAAATGCGGTGAATGTTCCTGTAACGGTTTTTCACGTTTCTGGAGAATATGCGATGATAAAAGCTGCAGCTGAAAGAGGTTGGCTCGACCACGACAAAATTATGATGGAACAATTGATGTGCATCAAACGCGCCGGAGCCAGTTTAATTTCAACTTATTTTGCCAAAGAAGCAGCGATTTTACTAAACAATAAATAGATAAATTATGAAAGTGTATTTCAAATTACTTCTTACGTTATCAATAGGTATAAGTATCATTAGCTGTGGCGAAAAAAAAGAGACCGATGCTATGGGAAACCCTATTAATCAAGCAGAAACTTCGGTTAATCAAACACCTAAAGAATTAGGAAAAGAATTATTTGAAGGAAAAGGGATGTGTGCCACTTGTCATCAAGCTGATATAAAAACAGTTGGACCATCAATAAATGACATCGCAAAAATATATAAAGAAAAAGGCGCAAGTATTGCCGATTTTATTAATGATAAAGGCGAACCGCTTGTTGATCCTTCTCAGTATGAAATTATGAAAGCTAATTTTGTAATTACAAAAGCAATGTCTGACGAAGAACGAAAAGCATTAGAAATTTATATGATGAGTTTTGAATAAATAACGTTATTCTACTACTAATTTAAAGCCCACGCGCGGAATGTTTTCAATTCGAACGTGTGTATCTTGTTTTATAATTTTACGAAGTCTCGAAATAAAAACATCTAAACTTCTTCCTAAAAAATAATCATCACTTCCCCATAATGCCATTAAGATTTTTTCTCGTTTCAATACCGTGTTCGGGTTGTCTAAAAACAACTTAAGTAACGATGCTTCGCGTTCGGTTAATGTTATTTTTTGAGCGTCATTTTTCAATAAATAATTTTCAGGCTCAAAGAGAAAACTTCCAAAAGTATAATTTTTTAAAGCTGGTTTATCTGCTGATTTTTGGCTTCGATGCAAGAAAATTTCAATTTTTAAAATGAGTTCTTCGATAGAATAAGGTTTTATTAAATAATCATCAGCGCCCAATTTCAACCCTTTAATTCGATCCTCTTTCATGGTTTTTGCCGATAGAAAAATAATCGGAATTTCTTGATTGCGCTTTCTAATTTCGGTTGCTATTTCAAAGCCATCCATATCAGGCAACATTATGTCTAAAACACATAAATCAAAAGATCCAGAACAAAATAATTCAAAGGCAGCTTTGCCATTATTACAATGAACTACCTCAAAATGTTGTTCTAAATTATCGGTTGTTAAAAACGCTAACGTTTCGTCGTCTTCAACATATAAAATGCGTTTTTTACTCATAGTCGTTTTTGTTTATTTGTATTGAAACCGTTATTCCGCCTTCTTCATTGTTCTTTACAGACACGTGCCATTTATGCCATTCACAAACCCGTTTTACATAGGATAAGCCTATTCCAAATCCTTCAATATCTTTGTTATCTTGACGAGCAACTCGATAAAATTTATCAAACACAAAAGGCAAATCTTTTTCGGGAATACCCATGCCGTGATCTGTAAATTCTAAGGTAAGTCCTTTTGAAGATTCGTAGCCTTTTATCTGAATTTTTGGTTCGTTTTCAGAATATTTAACCGCATTATCAATCACATTATAAATTAAATTATAAAAATGAAACTCATCTGCATGAATGTGATATTTTTTATCAATAAAAAGTGTAACTTGAATTTCTTTTTGGTGTTTTAACTGAATATTCTCTTTGACTAATTCTAAAACAGTTGTAATATCAACTTTTGTTTTTTCCAAAACAATTTGGTTACTATCAGTTTTAGCGACATACAGAATTTTTTCAATGTGCTGATTTAGTTTATTACTTTGATTGATAATAATTTGAATGTATTTAAATAATTTAGGATTCTCTTTTATTTCGTTTTGCGAATTTGCATAATTAGAAGCAATTAATATTGAGGCTAAAGGCGTTTTAAATTCATGCGTCATATTATTAATAAAATCGTTTTGTAATTCGGTATAGCGTTTTTGCTGAAGCATTAAGAATACCGAATAAACGTATATAATAAGTACTAAAAACAAAACCCCTGTAAACACCCAATACTGACTAAGACTTGTAAAATAACTTTGTTTTAAGTTAGGAAAACGAATGGCAAAATAGTAAGTTAAATCGGTGTTTTTGGAAAAACAATCGGCACACATTTTTGATGGTTTACCGTCTATAGAAATGTAATTTCCATAAACCATTGATTCTGAACTACAGTCATAAATGGCATATTCAAAATCCAATTCTAATTTAACTTTATCAAATTCAGTTTTTAAATAATGTTCTAAAATTCTATTCTCAAAAACATCATTAACGTTTACTATAAAATAATTGGAACTTACTTTTTTAATTAGATTTCCAACAGGCATTTCAGAATTATTATCCTGATAAATTTTTTCCACTACATCTTGTAAGGCAAAATGAATTTTATCCTCCGTATCTCTTTTTTCAAAAATATACGCCTGGTTGAGTAAAAACAATTGCATGATAATCACCCCTACAATGGCTAAAAACCCTATAAATATTACTGTTTTGAATTTATTAAATTTCATATTGACACCGATATTACAAAAATTGTATGGTAAAAAACAACCATTAACAACTTGTTAACAATCATTTGAATGTGATTAACATCTCCTTTTTTTCGATTGTGTAGCTTTGTAACACAAAATTAAAATAACTAAAATTATATTAAGATATGAAATCGATTAAATTATCAATTGTTGCATTATTAATTGCAAGTGCCTCTTTTGCTCAGACTAAAGACACAAAAACTGTAAAAACTCCGGCTCCTGTGGCTGCTCCGGCTCCTGTGGCTGTTCCTGCTCCACCACCAGCACCAAAACAATCTGTTGTTAAGTGGGATCAAGAAATGCACGATTTTGGAGACATTCCAAAAGGAATTCCTGCAACTTATGAATTTTATTTCACAAACAATACTAAAGAAACTATAATTATCACGAGTGTTAAACCAGCTTGTGGTTGTACAGCGGCAAACTATACAAAAACTCCTATCAAACCAGGAGAAAAAGGAATGGTAGCAGCTACTTTCAACGCAGCTTCTCCAGCTCCATTTCAAAAATCAGTAACTGTAATGACAAACGAAGGTGGTGCTGAAGCAATAAAAACATTATCTTTTAAAGGCAAAGTAATTGAAACAGCCACTGATGCTGATAAAAAAACAGACATTAAATCATAATTTTTAATTCAACTTTTTTCATCTTAAAAAGCCACCTGAAATTCAGGTGGTTTTTTTTTACTAAATGGGAACCGCTATAAAAACTCCTCTCGGATTACCAAAAATTAAAATGGATGAAAATGGAATTTCAAAAAAATAGCTGTTCAAACAAGAAAATACTGGATCATAAAAAACTTTGTTTTAATTTTTAAAAAAACAATCAAACTTTTTTCTATTTTTATAAAACAATTTTATCCAATTACTACATGAAATTCTTGCTGAAATTCCTAAAATGGTTTGCGATTTTAATTGCAACTTTAATTATTGTCATGTATATTTTTGATGTTGATTATTTACTGCGTGCGGTAAAAACAATTTATTTCAAAGGATACACTACTGCTTTTTTGGAAGATTATAAAGAATTTCCAAATCGAGAAATTAAAAAAGGGATAGCGCAACCTTGGTCAATCGCTTCCGATTATAATTCAGTCCCAGCAACTCAAAATCTAGAAAAAACACATAAAGAACTTAAAACCATTGCTTATTTAATTATTAAAAATGATCGCATTTGGCACGAAAGCTATTTTGATGGATTTGATAAAAACTCAAAGTCAAATTCGTTTTCCATGGCAAAAAGTGTGGTTACTATGGCGCTAGGAAAAGCCATAATGGGAGGCAAAATTAAAAGTTTGGACCAAAAAGTAACCGATTTCTTTCCGGAATTAAAAGGGAAATTTGCAAAAGAAGTAACTGTAGGCGATTTATCCTCAATGGCTTCTGGTTTAAATTGGGATGAAAAATATTACAGTCCGTTTTCAATCGTAACACGAGCCTATTTTGATGATAATTTAGACAACATGATTCTTGGTTTGAATATCAACGAAAAACCGGGAAAATCGTTTAAATATTTGAGTGGTGCGACCCAATTATTGGCAATGTGTCTTGAAAAAGCAACGGGAGAACATTTATCAGATTATGTTTCAAAACACTTTTGGCAACCCATGGGAGCCGAAAATGAAGCGCTTTGGCAATTAGATGAAGCCCCAGATGGCATTGAAAAAGCCTATTGTTGTATCGCCAGCAACGCAAGAGATTTTGCCCGCTTTGGAAAATTGTATTTAAATAATGGAAATTGGAACGGCCAACAATTATTAGACAGCACTTTTGTTAAAAAATGTATCACACCGCGTTTTAAAGATTCACCTCAATATGGTTATGGATGGTGGATGCATACCGTTTTAGGTAAAAAATTATATTATATGCGAGGTCACTTAGGCCAATTTGTCATTGTAATTCCTGAAGATCAATTGATCATTGTTCGGCTTGGTCATTTAAAAGGTTTACAAACAAAAGAAGATCCTCACAGTAATGATTTATACACGTATGTTGAAGAAACATACAAAATGCTTAATAATCGTAAATAAAATTCTGTAACCCCTAAAAAATTAAAATATGATTGAAAAAATTAATCTAAACAACATCTTATTTTTAGATATCGAAACCGTTCCTGAGCATGAAAATTATGGTGTTTTAGACCAAGAAACCCAGTATTTATGGGAACACAAAACACAATACCAACGAAAAGACGACGTTTCGGGCGAAGATTTTTATGAAAGAGCTGGAATTTGGGCTGAATTTGGAAAAATCATTACTATTTCTGTCGGATATTTTGTTAATAAAGCAGATATTCGAAACTTTAGAGTGACCAGTTTTTGGGGCGACGAAAAGAAAATTTTACGAGATTTTTCAAATCTACTGAACACGCACTTCAACGGCGCCCAACATCTTTTGTGTGGTCATAATGCTAAAGAATTTGACATTCCATTTATTGCCCGAAGAATGATTATTAACGGAATTGCTTTACCAAACAAACTTAATTTATTTGGTAAAAAACCTTGGGAAGTACCGCATTTAGATACTTTAGAATTATGGAAATTTGGCGATTATAAACATTTCACTTCGTTAAAATTATTAACTAAAGTTTTAGGAGTTCCATCGCCTAAAGACGATATCGACGGAAGCGAAGTTGCTCATGTTTATTATGTAGAAAACAATATTGACCGAATCATCACATATTGTGAAAAAGATGTCATTGCAGTAGCGCAAATTTTTCTTCGCTTTAGAAGAGAAGAATTATTAATTGACGACGAAATTATACATGTATAAAAAAGGGAGCTATTAGCTCCCTTTTTAACTTATATATTAATAATTATTTATTAATAACCAATTTTTTAGTTGTTTTTGCGCTTCCGTTTTGAACCGTTAGCATATAAATTCCTTCAGTTAAATTTTCAACATTTAATGTTTCAAAATTTGTAGATGAAACTTTAGAAATTACTTTTCTCCCTTGAACATCAAACAATTCATAAGTTGTATCGCCAGTGATATCTCCTGCTAAATCGATATTAACAATTCCTTTTGCTGGATTTGGATAAATTTTTAAAGAATTAAACACGCTTGAACTTGAATTTAATGTCGAAGGCATCACTTTACAGAAATTTAAAGATACAGCATTAATTGTCCCGCCATCTTGATTTCCAACATCCAACACATTTAATGTCCATGTACCATCGGCTACAAATCCATTAATATTTGATAAGCTTTCAAAAGGAATAACAATTCCACTTACAACTGGTGCAACTTCATCACAACTAATGCTTTGCCCTGAATCATCAAGTGTTGCTTGAATATTTGGGTATGTTGGTCCAGTGCCAATACATGGTTGATTAAATAAAGTAATCTCTTGTCGTCCAATTGAAGCAGGACCTGTTAAAGTGATAATCATGTCGCCAATCCATGTATGTGTAATATCTAAAGTTACGTTCAAATCGGCAATTGTAATTCCTCCTGAAACAACAATAGGAACAGAAGCAGTACTATTTGCAACGACATCAATAGCTGCATTTGAAAAATCTGTCGCCGAAAATACTAAATTACATGTAATAATTCCTGTGCTAAAGGTTTGCGATACTGCAGTAGATGCAGTATTGCATCTGTTAGAGGGTATCACTCTCCAATAATATCTTGTTTCCGAATTTAATCCTGTTAGTAAATGGGTTGATTCTGTTAGATTTATATTTGTATGAAAATTATCAAAAGCTGCTCTCGTAGAAACTTGAAGATTGTAACTTTCAGAATTAAAATTGGAAGACCAATCCAATAACACTGAACTACCAATATTACTAGAATTATTGGAAGGAGTTAGTAAAGTAATGGTCTCGAAAGAAGTAGAATATACGGTAAGTTTTTTATACCTCGTTTCTGTTTCTATCCCATTTGAAGCAAGAATTCCAATATCATAAATTCCTGGTTGTGCAATTGATAGGTTAGAAATCGTCAAAGTTACAGTCCCATTTGAATTCATAGTCAAGGGACTAAAGGAAACGTTAGCTCCCGCGGGCAAACCTGATGCAGAAAAACTAGTAGTAGTAGTTCCAGTTTGTTTATAATTAAAAGTATATGAAGCACTTTGTGTAGAACAAGCAATAATATCTAGTGAATTTGAAGTAATAGAAATATTTGAAGTAATTCCAGTAACAATTAATGAATAATCTTGTGAGCCCGAAACTAAAGATCCTTTGTGAGTAATTGTTATAACATAATCTCCTGCTACAGGCGTGTCTATTTTAATAACTTCAATATTATCAACATTGTTATCTCCATTTCTAAGTGCTGGTGAAGAAGGGGTTGCTTGTAATTTCCATGGATAAAATGTTGTAGTTCCGTCTTTTGTAACTCTAACATCTAAATCGTTTACCAAAGCAGCTGTTGTGCTATTTTCTCCCCAAGTACCATTGTTTGCAGTACCAGGCAAATCTGTCCAAGCAATTGATACGATTAATGGATTATTAGCATCTCCATTGGATTTTACTGTCATGGTAGCTGTTTGTCCTTGAACTAAATTATTTTCAGAAACCCAAGAAGTTAAACCATTTTCTGTTAATGTTTCAACAGCTTTTTTAGCATTTAACAATCCCCATCCAAATCTTGCATCAGGACCTGTGTCCCCGGCATCATCAGCAGTATGACACGCTAATCCTCTTAAAGTAGCTGATTTCATAAAACTGTTAGTCAAATTTTTGTGGTGTTGCTGAACTAATAATAATGTTCCTGCTACGTTTGGAGATGACATAGACGTTCCATCATATGAAGCAGTTGCTGTATTATTTGTCGAAACCGTTGATAAAACACCTGTTCCATTACCAGTGATGTCTGGTTTTATCCTTCTATCATCAGTAGGTCCTTGGCTACTGCCTAAATTTATAATAACACTTGTTAAAGAGCCATCTGCGCTAATATTAGCGTCTTGAGCATTCGCTACAATTAACACGTTTTTTGCCGTTTTATTTCCTGTTAATTTATCAAAACCAGCAGCTATTGGATTTGCATTATTATTATTACCACCATCATTACCAGCTGACATTACTGGTAAATAATAAGGAGATAAATATGTTATTTCGTCCCAAGATCTTGCTGCATCTGCATAAGCTCCTATATACCATGCTGGTAAAACAGATGTTCCACTACCAAGAGGAACACCATAAGAATGATTTGAAATAATCATTCCACCTAAAACTTCAGATAAAGCTTCTGACTCATCGTTATCCCAATAAAATGTTCTTGCTGTCGCACTTGAAGCCATTCCTTTAACCCCTGATGCAGTGTTCCATGGTGCAGCAATTATTGTGCCCGTAACGTGTGTTGCGTGGTCATTATAAGTGGTTCCAGAATTATCAACTGTTGTCACTCTTCCTGTTAAGCCACTATGTGTTCTCCTTACTGTACCACCATCCCAAACACGAGCAACCATTCCTTGACCATTCAAAGTTAAGCCCATTCCTCCGCCTGTATTTAAAAAATTAGCTCTAGTAGATATTGCTGCCGCTAGATTAGTTGTTGCATAATAAATTGGGAAACCATCTGGAGTTAAAGACATTAATTCTTGAAAAAAACCATTTTCACCCTCTATAATAATTGGCCAGCCTTTCTTATTGGCTTCTGCAATAGCTCTTGCTCTTTCAATATCCTCTTTTTGCTTAAAAAAACCTATTTTTTGTTGGATTTTTTCTAAATCGTAATTTTTGGTTATTTTCTCTATATCTTCTTTGGTTTGAGAGAAAATTATTCCAGAAAAAAATATTGAAAAAACAAGTAAGAATGTTTTGATTTTCATTGTAATTAGTAGTTTTTGTTAATGATTATTATACAAATATAAAATTATTTTATCTATTTTTATTGACATTTATATTTATTTAATATTTGTTGATTTAATATTACATTTACAAAAAAAATAACACATGGTATTAAGTAGATTTTGGTTGGTAATTTTTATTTCATCTATCTTTTTTGTAGTAGTGGGGTTGTTTTCTTCACAGTACTATTCCATAGATTATGTTCTAAATGGCAAACAAGGCGAACCACTTTTAATCAATGAAAAGTATATAAATGAAGTCCCAAAATTTATCCAAGATAGTTTACAAAAAAGTGAAGAAAATACTTACATCGTTAATCTCAATGAAAAAGATGCAGATACTACTTATGTGTATTCCAATCAAACGGTAAAAGTTTACAGCGGCACACAAAAAGCAGACGGTTTGCTACCTATGACAAAAACCAGTTTATTTGATTTGGTTTTACCTCTAATGGCTTATTTGTCTTTTTTCTGTGGTCTTATGGAATTGCTTATTATTTCTGGCGCTTCTGAACGATTGGCCAAAAAATTAAGTCCACTATTTGCTAAAGTTTTTCCTTCTATTCCAAAAAATCATGAGTCCATTTCTTATATGACGTTGAATTTTTCAGCCAACTTCTTAGGATTAGATTCTGCAGCAACACCTTTTGGTCTAAAAGCCATGCAAAGTTTACAAGAACTAAACCCTGATAAAGACAAAGCCAGTGATGCGCAAATTATGTTTATGTGTTTGCATGCAGCAGGTTTAACGTTGATTCCAACATCCATTATTGGTTATCGAGCAGCTGAACATGCCGCAAATCCAGCCGATGTCATGTTGCCGTGTATTATTACTTCATTTGTAGGAACAATTGCCGCTTTTATTTTAGTTGGAATCAAACAACGAGTTAATTTCAAAAGCGCCTCTTTGCTAGCGGTTTTAATGGGCGTAATCGGTGCCATTGTTGGATTATTATTTTACGTAAACAGTTTAGATTTAATCGGAAAAAATTACTTTACTTCTAACCTTTCGGGATTATTGTTAATTATTATTATCGGATTCACGCTCATTTTTTCCTTTGTCCAAGAGAAGAAATTTGTAGAACAAAAAACTACTATTTTCGACACGTTTGTAAGCGGTGCCAACGATGGATTAAAAACGGGTGTTACTATTTTTCCATACGTAATGGGAATGTTAGTGGCGATTTCGCTGTTTAGAAACAGTGGTTTGTTTGAAATTATTGCCAACGGAATTTCCTTTTTATTTGCTCATCTTGGTGTTGCAAAAGAAATCACCGATTCATTGCCTGTTGCTATGTTGCGTCCGTTTAGCTCAGGAGGCTCGCGTGGTTTTATGATTGATGCGATGAAGCAATTTGGACCAGATTCTTTAACCGGAAGATTGAGCTGTATTTTCCAATGTAGTGCCGAAACAACGTTTTACGTAATTGCAGTTTATTTTGGAAGTATCAATGTGAAAAACACACGTTATACTCTAGGAATGATGCTTTTAGTCGATTTAATTTGTGTGATTACAGCGATTTTTGTGGCGAGTTGGTTTTTTTAAAATCCCAAATTAACCACATTTCATTTTTTCAATCCCGGCAAAAATCCGTAACTTTACCTTTCAAAACTTACACACAAATGGACTTTTTATATCAAGACCCGTATCCTATTTTAAAAGACGATACAACCTACAAAAGATTAACTTCAGATTTTGTAAAAGTAGAGCAACTTGGCGATAGAGAAATCTTAGTGGTTGACCCAAAAGGATTAGAATTATTAGCTCAAGAAGCGATGGACGACGTTTCGTTTATGTTGCGTTCGGCACATTTACAAAAATTACGAAATATTATCGAAGATCCTGAAGCAACAGACAACGACCGTTTTGTAGCCTATAATTTATTACAAAACGCAGCGGTGGCTGTAGAAGGGCAATTGCCTTCTTGCCAAGATACTGGAACGGCGATTGTGGTAGCTAAAAAAGGTGAAAACGTGTACACAGGTGTGGAAGATGGCGAATGGTTATCCAAAGGAATTTACAATACGTACCAAAATAAAAATCTTCGTTACTCACAAATTGTTCCGATTTCGATGTTTGAAGAGAAAAATTCGGGTTCTAATCTTCCTGCTCAAATTGATATTTATGCGAAAAAAGGAAGTTCGTATGAATTTTTATTTTTAACAAAAGGTGGTGGTTCGGCTAACAAAACGTTCTTGTATCAAAAAACAAAATCGTTATTAAATGACAAATCATTAGACGAATTTGTTCGTGAGCGCATTATGGATTTAGGAACAGCAGCCTGTCCACCGTATCATTTGGCTTTAGTAATTGGTGGTACATCTGCGGAAGCAAATTTAGCAGCCGTGAAAAAAGCTTCGGCTGGATATTATGACAATCTACCCACTTCTGGAAATATGTCGGGTCAAGCGTTTCGCGATTTAGAATGGGAAAAAAGAGTACAAATTATTTGCCAAGAAAGTCAAATTGGAGCCCAATTTGGCGGAAAATATTTAACCCATGACGTTCGTGTGATTCGTTTACCTCGTCATGCAGCATCTTGTCCTGTTGGAATGGGCGTTTCTTGTTCTGCAGATAGAAATATTAAAGGGAAAATTACAAAAGATGGTATTTTCTTAGAACAATTGGAAACCAACCCAAGTCGGTTTTTACCAGCATCAGCTCCACATTTAGAGCCAGCGGTAGAAGTCGATTTAAACAAACCTATGGCTGAAATTTTAGCTGAATTATCGAAATACCCTATCAAAACACGTTTGAAATTAAACGGAACTTTGATTGTAGCTCGTGATATTGCGCATGCTAAAATCAAAGAATTATTAGACGCTGGAAAACCAATGCCAGAGTATTTCAAAAATCATCCAGTATATTATGCCGGACCTGCAAAAACTCCAGACGGAATGCCATCAGGGAGTTTTGGACCCACAACCGCAGGAAGAATGGACGTTTATGTAGATGAATTCCAAGCCGCTGGTGGAAGCATGATTATGTTAGCCAAAGGAAACAGAAGCAAAGATGTAATGAACGCTTGTAATAAATATGGTGGATTCTATTTGGGTTCGATTGGAGGTCCAGCTGCTATTTTGGCAAAAGAAAATATTCTATCGGTAGAAGTCGTGGATTTTGAAGAATTAGGTATGGAAGCCGTTCGTAAAATAACGGTGAAAGATTTTCCAGCGTTTATTATTACCGATAATAAAGGAAATGATTTTTTTATGAATTTGTAATTAACCGCAAAGACGCAAAGTTTTACGCAAAGTGCGCAAAAAAACCTGCAAGTATAATTACTTGCAGGTTTTTTTATTTAATTGAATAGTCAAACTGAACACTAAAACTCTACTCCACAAACAACACCAATCCTTTTAAATAATGCCCTTCTGGGTGGTAAATATTTGTAGGATGGTCTGGGCCTTGTTCTAATTTATGTAAAACTCTTATGTTCCTTCCGGTTTCTATAGCTGCTGCGGCAACGGTGTTGTAAAACAACACATCGTCAATGACTTGTGAACACGAAAACGTGAATAATATTCCATTAGGCGCTAAGGCTTTTAAACCTGCAATGTTTAAACGTTTGTAGGCTTGCGTTGCGGTGTGTTTGCTTTTGATGCTTTTCGCGAAAGCGGGAGGGTCTAACACAATAACATCATAGTGCTGTGTATGTTCTTTCATGAAGTTGAACACATCATCGGCAACTGCTGTATGGTTGGCTTTTGGAAAGTTCAATTCCATATTACTGGCCGCTAAATCTACCGCTTTTTGAGAAATATCTACCGAAGTTACTAATTCCGCACCAGCGTTCATCGCATAAATAGAAAATCCGCCTGTGTAGCAAAACGTATTTAGTACTTTTTTACCTTTTGAGAATGCACCTAATAATTTTCGGTTGTCCCGTTGGTCTAAAAAGAAACCTGTTTTTTGGCCTTCTACCCAATTTACAGAAAACAAAATATTGTTCTCTTTGGCAACGGTTTCGGCTTTGTTTCCAAATAAGAAATAATCGGTACCTGTGTTAGGTAACGTGCCTGAACTTTTGCAATAAATGGTTTCACAATGCTCCGAAAAATTAGATTTAATCGCTTCGGCAATTTGCTCCATTTGAAGAAAAATTCCGGTAGAATGCGCTTGTATGACCCAGTTTTTATCGTAATAATCAATAATCAATCCTGAAATTCCATCACCTTCTCCGTGAATGACGCGGAACGCATTAGTAATTTCAAAATCTAATAGTTGAGTACGTAAATACCAAGCCGATTGTAGTTTGGTTGCCCAAAAGTTTTCAGAAAAAGTTTCGTCGCCAAACGTCAAAATACGCACTACAATACTTCCTTTATCGCTTAAATAACCTGTGCCTAAATGTTGGTTTTTTGAATCCACTACATCTACCATTTCGCCATCGTTAATTTCACGACTTACGCCATATACCGCACCGCTGAAAATCCAAGGATGACGACGTTGAATAGATTTTTCTTTACCTGATTTTAGAATTACTTTTGGAAACATAGTTTGATTTGAAAATGAAAAAATTTGAAAATTTGAAAATGAAACCAACCGAGTGGCCCATTTTCAAATTATCAAATCTTCAAATTGATTAATTTATTATAAACTCATTTCAGGAATGTCTCCTTCAATGATTAAATTCGCTTCTGTGGCTTTGATAATGTCTTCTACTGAAACGCCTGGTGCGCGTTCTAACAATTTAAACCCTTTTGAGGTAACTTCTAAAACCGCTAATTCGGTAACGACTTTTTTCACGCAACCTACACCGGTTAAAGGTAACGAGCATTTCTTTAAGATTTTCGATTCGCCTGCTTTATTGACGTGCATCATCGCAACGATAATATTTTCTGCGGAAGCCACTAAATCCATAGCGCCACCCATGCCTTTTACCATTTTTCCTGGAATTTTCCAATTGGCAATATCGCCGTTTTCAGAAACTTCCATAGCGCCTAAAATGGTTAAATCAACTTTTTGCGCACGAATCAGTCCGAAACTAAAAGCGGAATCAAAGAAACTGGCTCCAGGCAAAGTAGTAATCGTTTGTTTTCCTGCGTTGATAATATCGGCATCTTCTTCTCCTTCAAAAGGGAACGGCCCCATACCTAACACGCCGTTTTCCGACTGAAATTCCACCGAAATATCGTTACGAACATAATTCGCAACAAGCGTTGGTATTCCAATTCCTAAATTAACATAATACCCGTCTTTAACTTCTTGGGCGATTCGCTGTGCGATTTGATTTTTATCTAATGCCATATATTATTTGATGATTTGAAAATTTGATGATTTGAAAATTAGCGCTTCTTTGAAGAAGATATAATCTTGGAAATTATCAAATTTATCGATTGTAACTTTTTAAATAATTCTTCATTAGGACTTGGATAAAATTCTGATTTTTGGCAGAGTTCTAACCAAAATTGTAATTCATCTGTTTCCTTTGCTGAAATTTTAAACTTATGGATAAAATCAGCTTTGCTTTCGGCGTTTTGGGCTTCTCTTATATTAGCGCCAATTGAAGTTCCGCTTCTGAAAATTTGAGAGGCCATTTCAAAACGATTTGTTTTTCTAATTTCTTCTGAAAAACTAATTATTTCAAGAGCTAAATCGAATGTTAATTTTACAATTAAATTATCTTTATCGCTTCTCATCTTCAAATTTTTAAATTAAAAAATCTTCAAATTACTTTTGTCTCACCGTTCTTTGCTCAATTCTTTTCTCAAATTTCTCTCCTTGAAAAATACGATTTACCATAATTCCTGGGATATGAATTTCATTTGGATTCAATGTTCCGGCTGGCACTAATTCTTCTACCTCAGCGATAGTAATTCTTGCTGCTCCTGCCATACACGCATTGAAATTTCGAGCCGTTCCTTTGAAAATTAAATTACCCGCTTCGTCACCTTTCCATGCTTTTACGATAGAAAAATCAGCTTTATAGGCCAATTCCATTACGTGCATTTTTCCGTTAAATTCGCGTGTTTCTTTTCCTTCTGCTACTTCTGTTCCGAAACCAGCAGGTGTAAAAAAAGCAGGAATTCCAGCTTGTGCCGCGCGGCATTTTTCGGCTAATGTTCCTTGCGGTGTAAGTTCTACATCTAATTCGCCCGAAAGCATTTGGCGTTCAAATTCTGCATTTTCGCCTACATAAGAAGAAATCATTTTCTTAATTTGACGCTTTTGTAATAATAATCCCAATCCGAAATCATCTACGCCGGCATTGTTTGAAATGCAGGTTAAATTTGTAATATTTTTTTCTACTAATTCAGCAATACTGTTTTCGGGAATACCACAAAGTCCAAATCCACCTAACATAATGGTTTGTCCATCTTGAATTCCTTCAAGTGCTTCTTGTACGTTGTTTACTTTTCTTGAAATCATATTATTTAATGTCGTTTTTATAGTCCTTGAAATTCATCCATATTGGGTTCGTCTGTAGGAACCTCCGTGGAATCGACTACTTTTTTAGGGGTCCAACAATCTACTTTAATTGATAAGTTTTCAGGTTTTTCAAAAGGTTCGCGTGAGACATCCAAATCGCTATCAGCATAACATTTTTTCATAAAAATTCCCCAAATAGGCAATGCTGTTGTAGCTCCTTGCCCCATATGTGTGGATCTAAAGTGAGCTGCTCGGTCTTCGTTACCCACCCAAATACCCGTTGCTAAATTTGGGACCATACCGATAAACCAACCATCTGAATTATTTTGAGAAGTTCCTGTTTTTCCAGCAACTGGATTTGCAAAACTGTAATCGTACTGAATGAATCCGCCACCGCCATATTTTAAACGGGCACCTGTTCCGGATTCTTTTACTCCTTCCATTAATTTAATTACAGCATAAGCAACATCTTTATTCACTACATCTTTTTGATACGGAATAGGTTGATCAATTACTACTCCGTTTTTATCTTCAATCTTGATAATGAAAGTAGGTTTAACGTATACTCCTTGATTAGCAAAAGTACTCATAGCCCCTACCATTTCTTCTACTGTAATATCCACTGCTCCTAAAGCAATTGAGGGTTGAACTGGAATTTTTGAAGTAACTCCTAATTCTTTTGCCATATCCACAACCGCTTGTGGACCCACTCGGTCAATTAGTTTTGCCGAAACAGTATTGATGGAATTGGCTAATGCTTTTTGCAACGTAATAGTTCCTCGATAATTGCCATCAGAGTTTTTGGGAGACCAATCGGCATCAATTCCCCATTTACCTTTTGGCATGGTGAAATAACTATCAATTATGGAATCACAAGGCGACATCCCTAATTGCTCAATTGCTGTGGCATAAACAAAAGGCTTAAAAGTAGAACCTACTTGTCTTGCCCCTTGCCCCACGTGATCGTATTGAAAATACTTATAATTTACGCCTCCAACCCACGCTTTGATATGGCCGTTTCTTGGCTCCATGGCCATCATTCCAGTTTGCAGCATGTGTTTGTAGTAAATAATGGAATCCTTTGGTTTCATGATGGTGTCTTTTTCACCTTCATAAGTGAAAATTTTCATTTTAGCGGGTACCGAAAACGATTTGATGATTTCATCGGCCGTTTTTCCATTCAAATCCATTTTTCTCCATCGCTCAGAATTTTTCATCGCCTGCATCATGATTTGATTAGTTTGCTCGGGTGTAATATCAACAAAAGGCGCGTTGTCTTTGTCTTTCATTCCTTTAAAAAATTCTTTTTGTAAATTTTTTAAATGTTCTTGCACCGCTTCTTCGGCATATTGCTGCATTTTTGAATCGATAGTCGTATAAATTTTTAATCCATCTCGATACAAATCATATTCAGTTCCATCGGGTTTTAAATGATCTTTTACCCATTTTCGCATGTAATCTCTCAGGTATTCTCTAAAATAAGTTGCGCTACCTTCGGAATGACTTTCGGGTCTAAAATCTAATTTTACAGGTAATTTTTTAAGCTGTTCTTGTTTGGCTTGAGTAATTACACCGTTTTTCACCATTTGCCCTAATACCGTATTTCTTCGATCTAAAACTAATTGTGCTCTTTTTTTTCGGTTTGGATTATATAGCGAAGGATTTTTTAACATCCCCACAAACAAAGCGCCTTCTTCGATAGTTAAATCTTTTGGTTCTTTGTTCATGTAAATTTTTGCTGCCGAACGAATTCCGACCGCACCGTTTACAAAATCTACTTGATTTAAGTACAGTGCAATGATTTCTTGTTTTGTGTATTGTCTTTCTAAACGAATGGAAATAATCCATTCTTTTACTTTTTGAATTACTCTAAAAAGAATAAATCTTGAACCTTCTCCGTGGAATAAATTTTTGGCTAATTGCTGCGTTAGTGTACTAGCACCTCCATCTCTTCCTAATTTTACTACGGCACGCAACGTTCCTTTTGCATCAATTCCTGAATGTTCATAAAAACGTTCGTCCTCAGTTGCTACTAAGGCTTTTACAATATGTTGCGGTAATTCATGGTATTTTACTGGAGTTCTATTTTCTTTATAAAATTTACCAATAACTACTCCATCGGCAGAGATAATTTCGGTAGCCACATTAGAATCTGGATTTTCTAAATCATCAAACGAAGGCATTTTCCCGAAAAATCCCCAAGAAGCAAAAAGGAATAATAAAATAATTCCTAAAAATCCATACTTAAAAAGTTGCCAAAACTTTCGAGTATATTCTGAATATTCATTTGTAACTGGTTTCTTAGTCGCCATGTTATTTTGTGTTTTCTATTCGTAATCCTAATTCTGTAATTCCTTTTAGTTCTGCTACACCTTTTACTTCTCCGGTGGCTCTTATTGCTTGAACTACTTCTACTTTATAATTTCCAATTCTATTAAAAACGTAGTTTTCTAGATACCATAATTTGCTTTCTTTAACGTCGGAAAACCCTTCCCCTAAAAGGGTTCCGTCAACATTTGCCATTTGATATTCAAGGGTGTCTATTTTTATTGTAGGCTTTTTCCCTGGCTCTTTTAAGGAAACGATCAAATACATATTATTGAACGGATAATCATTGTTATTTCTTACAGCAAGAAACAGATTGTAGGGTTTTATGGTGTCTTTTTGTTCAAAAGTAAAACGCAAAGTATCGGATTTTTTCCACGAACCATCTAATTCTTTATACTCGCTGTAAAACTGTTTTTCATCACAGGCGGTAAAAAACAATAACAACAATAATAAACCAATAAAATTAGTCTTTCTTAGGTGCATTTTTAAAATTTGTAGGTTTCTTCTTTTTATTTCTATTATTCGGTTTTTTCTTCGGTTGATCAAAACGAGTTAAACTATCTTGACCGACTACATTTTCAAATTTTTTCTCTACTTCTTGAACCGTTTCAACTACATAATCTTCTAGTCCAGCAACGCGTTCTTTTTTCTTGTTTACAGCAATAATTTCTTTGACTTTTTCAACTGGCAAAACCATCCATTGCGCCGGCGCATTGGCATACGAAAACCACATAATTTCTTTAAAAATGTCTATTTTCTGACAATAAGCGTCACCTTTTTCGGTGTACAATTTGGTTTCCATGTCGGGCATGTCTTTCAATGCGTCTAAATACGTGTCTAATTCATAGTTTAAACAACATTTCAGTTTGCCACATTGCCCTGCTAATTTTTGTGGATTCAACGATAATTGTTGGTAACGCGCTGCCGAAGTATTTACACTTCTAAAATCGGTTAACCAAGTGGAACAACACAATTCTCTACCACAAGAACCAATTCCGCCTAAACGAGATGCTTCTTGTCGAAAGCCCACTTGCTTCATTTCGATTCTAACTTTAAATTCTTGTGCAAATTCTTTAATTAATTGGCGAAAATCTACGCGATCGTTAGCGGTGTAGTAAAACGTTGATTTTGATCCATCGCCTTGAAATTCAACATCTGAAATTTTCATTTCCAATTTTAAATTGATGGCAATTTCTCTAGCACGCATGCGCACAATTTCTTCTTTATTTCTAGCTTCAGTCCAGATGTCAATATCCTTTTGAGTTGCTTTTCGGTAAATTTTTGCTAATTCTTTATCTGGATTTTCATTTTTCTTCTTCATTTGAATTTTAACCAATTCGCCTGTCAAAGTAATGATTCCTATGTCGTGTCCTGGAGAAGCTTCTGTAGCTACAATATCTCCAATAGACAAGGTTAATTTTTCGGTATTCCTAAAAAATTCTTTTCTACCGTTTTTAAATCGGATTTCAACAGCGTCAAAAGGCGCTTGACCCCCTGGAAGTGTCATGTTTGATAACCAATCGAAAACAGAAAGTTTGTTGCAGCTATCGGTGCCGCAAGACCCATTATTATTACACCCTTTTGGTGCACCACCATCAGTGGTTGAACAGTTTGTACATGCCATAATTTCGATATATAGTGATTGTCCTTTGTGGACTACGTTTCAAAACGTTTTTGAGCGTAAAGATATTGAATTTTTGTTGAATCTTTCAAATTCGATAGTGGAAGTTTGTCCAAAATAAAAAAACCTATCTCATAGTAAAACGAAATAGGTAGTTTTATAGTATTTAAAATAGTTGTTAGAACTAATTTTATGTTCCTAATTTATAAAGTCTGTCTGATAATCGCACTCTAAATGGGACTTCAAACGTGACTTTATCACCAATTTTTGCAACTGTATTTTCGGTTCCGTTGACTAACATTTTATCTAAAACTAATTCTTGATTTCCTGTTGTAGGTCCCGAAATTAAGATTTTTTCTCCAATGTTTAATTCGTTATTTTCAATGATAAAAAGTCCTACTTGTGCTTTAACATAAAAATGTTCCGCTTTTCCAACTAGGGTTTTCTTGATTTTTATCTTTTGACGGATATCATTTGATTTTGAGGCTGTTGCCAATGCCGTATCGGATAGTTGCTTCGCCTGTTCGAGCATAGCTCTCGGGTCCCCCGAATGTTTGAACTTCAATTTTTCAGATTTTCCTTTTCGGAATACTTTATTTCCAACTTGTTTTCCTCGACGCAATTTTACTTGTTCGGCTAAAGACAAATGGGTGATTTCTTGACATTCAGTTGAGCAACAATTTTCCATAGCTGCCTTACAGTCGTCGCATTGAATGAACAACAAATGGCAGCCATCATTCAAACAATTGGTGTGATTGTCACATGGTTTTCCACATTGGTGACATTGCGAAACGATATCATCGGTAATTCTTTCGCCTAAGCGATGATCAAAAACAAAGTTTTTACCAATAAATTTACTTTCTAGATTTTCTTCCTGGATTTGCTTAGCATAGTTGATGATGCCGCCTTCTAATTGGAACACGTTTTTAAAACCTTGGTGTTTGAAGTATGCCGATGCTTTTTCACAACGAATTCCGCCCGTGCAATACATCACCAAGTTTTTATCTTCTTTAAAGTTTTGTAATTGCTCGTTGATGATGGGCAAACTTTCTCTAAAAGTCTCAACATCTGGAGTAATTGCGCCTTTAAAATGGCCAATTTCACTTTCATAATGATTTCTAAAATCGACCACAATGGTGTTTGGATC
>CAMDQL010000025.1 GCA_945905915.1 Flavobacterium psychrophilum | reverse complement strand
TATTTTGGTTCTGGAATTGGTAATGCGGCTAGCGTAACAAGTATTGGACAGGATGTCTCTTTACAATTTAATTCCGTTTCATCAGGAACTGTATATGCATCATTTTTAATAAAAGCAGCTGCTTCACCTCTTTGTATAGACCAATATTTCTTTGGATTTGGAAATAATGATGTTACTGATACTGCTTACAGAGGTAAACTAATGATAAATCAAGACACAACGAACCCTTCAAAATTTAAGTTTGGATTTGCAGCCAATTTAACCAATAGATATACAACAAATCTATATGATTATGGAACAACTTATCTTGTGGTTATTAAATATAAAATTGTAAATTCCACAGTTGCTAATGCTAATGGTAACCTTGGACGCGATGAAACAAGTTTATATGTTTTTGAAGCCTCCTCAAGTTACCAAACTGAGCCAAGTATTCCAACAATTGGGATTGAAGATACTTCTTCAGTTGATATTGCTCCTGGAAGAGTTGTGCTTAGACAGGACAATGTTAATTCTCCAAATGTAATTATTGATTGATTGAGAATTGATAGTTCTTGGAATCTTAGAAATTAATTTATAAAGTTAGAAAACAATAATGAAGAACTTAACTAGATTACTAACTTTAATTATTTTACAGCTATTATTTGTAGAATATACAAATGCCCAGGAAATTATAATAAACAAATATAAATTTGGAGAGGGCTTGGAATTTTCAGGAAAAGACAACAACTATAAAATGGAAATTTCAGGATATTTACAACCTTACATTGATAGTAAAAAATATCTAGACAACAACGATTCTTCCTTATACAATAGGATGAGAATTAGAAGGGCTCGTTTGAATTTTTCAGGTAGTTCAAAAAAAGAAAAGATATCTTATCGTGTACAATTAGATTTAACTGGTGGTGGCGAAGGAGATACTTCAACAGAAAGCCTAGTTTTTGACGCTTGGATTTCGTATGATATTACTAATAGAATAAAACTAACTTTTGGACAAAAAGGAACTGGTACGGATAATCGTGAATTAGGAATGCGTTCAAGCACATTACAATTAGTTGAAAGAAGTCCAATATCTAGTGCTTTTGCTTCAATTCGTGAATTTGGGTTTTTTGCGGAATCTACCTACAAAATATCCAAACAATCCTATTTAAAACCAGAATTTGCAATCACGAATGGTGATGGTATAATTGTTTTTGGAAAAGACCATGGAGGATTAAAATATGGCGGAAGAATTGATTATTTGCCTTTTGGGTTGTTTAATAATTTTGGACAATACCGTCAAGCAGATCTAGAAAGAGAACTAACGCCTAAATTTGTAATTGGAGCCAACTACAGTTATAATGTTGGAATTAGCGATCGAAGAGGAAGCGAGAGTGGAACCATTTTATACTTAGATAATCAAAACAACGAACTTTTACCAGATTATATGAAATATGGAATAGATTTCTTGTTAAAATATAGAGGTTTCTCACTTTTAGGAGAATATATTAATGCTTCTGCAAGAGTTCCTGGAGGGATTACTCAAAGAGTTCGGGTAGACGGAACCACTTCAACAGTCTTTACAGTAAATGGAATACAAGATGTTAATAGCTATGTTAAAGGTAGAATGATGGTTGGTGAAGGATATAACTTACAAGGTGGTTACGTATTTAAAAATCTTATTTCTATTGATGGTAGAGTTGCTTACTTAAAACCTGAAATAAATTCATTTTTAAATAACGCAACGTATTACAACCGTTCTAATTATTATACTCTTGGAATTACAAAATACTTAGCTCGAAATTATGGAGCTAAAATTCAATTGGATTGTACCTATATCAATGCCAAACACGGATCCAATGATGTAAATGGAAATTTGATTAATGGAGATGAATTTATAACCAGATTAATTACCACTTTTTCATTTTAATATTATGATAAATAAAATTAAATTACTGGTTTTTTTAAATCTGATTGTTTTTCCAATGTTTGGACAATTCAATCCGCAAAATGATGAAATAACAAGAAAATTTTTTCCTGATTCCGAATTGGATATTCATACCCCATCCTTCTCAAAAAAAGGGTTTACCAATTATGATGATATGATGCTTTATTTAAACAAGTTGGTAGCAGAACACCCAAAATTAATAACTCTTTTCTTTATTGGCGAAAGCCAAAAAAATAAGAAAATACCAATGGTTATTTTGAATAAAGGCAATGGTAATGAAAAAGTAAAAGTTTGGTTTCAAGGTGGTCTACATGGAGATGAACCTGCCGGAACTGAAACGATGTTGTTTTTATTAGACAAAATACTTAATGATCCTAATTATTCTTATTTATTAGATAAAATTACCCTCGCAATTGTTCCAATGGCGAATATTGACGGATATGAAAAACTTGACCGTTATGCTGCTAATGGATTGGATTTGAATAGAGACCAAGTGAAATTAGTTTGTAAAGAAAGTAATTTTTTGAAAAAAGCATTTAGTGATTTTGGAGCTGAAGTTGCTGTTGATTTTCATGAATACCGTCCTTTCAGAAAAGAATTCGGATTGTTAGGATCAGATGGAATTTGTTCTATATATGACGCTATGTTTATGTATTCAGGTAACTTGAATCTTCCCCAAAATTTAAGAGATTATACTAAAAATATTTTTGTAGGAAATGCCAAAAAAATTTTAGAGTCCAATAACTTCATTTTTAGAGATTATATAGCAAGTGTAAAACATAATAATGAAGTATATTTTAATCAATGTACCACTGAAGCAAGGTCAAGCACTACTTCTTATGCTTTAACTAATTGTATCTCTTCATTGATTGAGATTCGTGGTGTAAACCTTCAAAAAACATCATTCAAAAGAAGAATTAAAACTACGTTTTTAATTGCAACCTCATTTCTAAAAACGGGTTATGACGACGCTTCGAATATTAAAGAAGTCTTAAGAATTTCTAATAATTCAATACCCGATAATTTAGTTGTTGTTGCTAATAAGCCTCAAGAGAAACAAACAATAAGAGCTATAAGTTTAAAAGACTACTCGGAAATCTCGTTGGATGTTAAAGTCAATAATGCTTTAAAATGCACTCCTGTTTTAGAAAGAAAAAGACCTATTGCTTATTTAATACTTCCGGAACAAAAAATTCTAGTTGATAAATTAATTATTCTAGGATTAAAGGTAGAAGAGCTAACTGAAGATAAAAAAATAAAAGTAGAATCTTATACCGTTTCATCAATTTACGTTAATCCAGATGAAGAAGAAGGATTTAATTCTCAGAAAGCAGAAACAACTGTTTCTATAATAGAAAAATCATTTCCAAAAGGAACATTTATTGTCTATTTAGATCAAAAAAATTCAAAGATGGCTACGGAAGTATTAGAGCCGGAAAGCGAAAATGGGTTTGTTAAATTTGAAACAATAAAAGTTATAAAAAATCAAGAATTACCAATTTATAGATACTTAACCAATGAAAAAATATAACACAAAAATGAAATTAAACGCAATAGCAACGGCATTAATTATATTTATAGGATTTTCTAGTGCTGCTCAAGTTAAAATTAATACGGAAACAAAAGAATTCCAGTTGGGTGATGGCTTAGGTTTTAGTGTTAATGATGGAGACTATAAATTCAAAATTAGTGGTTTCATTCAAAGCGCTATTAAATATGAAAAAACGGATGGAGCTATATCCAACACTTATATGAACGCTAGAAATACTTTTTTAACAATTTCTGGAACTATGTACAAAGAAAAAGTTTCATTTTTATTGCAAAATAATTTTAGCAATGGAAAACCTCTTCTTGATGCTTGGGTAGCATATACTCCCACTTCAAGTTTGAAAATTAGTTTTGGACAAAAGCAAACCTTCACTAATAATAGGGAAATGACTTTTTATGAAGACAAACTTCAATTTGTTGATCGTGGAATTTTTAGCTCTGAATTCAGTAATACAGGTCGAGAATTTGGGATGTTTTTTGAAAGTCAATGGGGTAATAAATCATTTGTTATTAAGCCAAAAATTGCAATTACCTCTGGTGACGGAGTCAATTCTTTTGGAGCAAACTCAATAGACGTGGACAAAGGAGGCTTAAAATATGGAGCTCGAATTGATCTACTTCCATTAGGTAATTTCAAACCTGGAAATGACGGATATATTGCAGATTTAATGCACGAAGATAAAATCAAAATACTTGCGGGAGCAGCTTTTAGTTATAACAATGGAGCTAGCAATAGAGTTGGAGAAGGCCACGGAGATTTTGTTTTTTACGACAGTAATTTCAAGCAAAAATTACCTGATTTCAGAAAGTTTTATGGTGATATTTTAATTAAATATAAAGGATTTTCGTTTTTAGGTGAATATGTGAGTACATCGGCTTTAGCTCTTGAGGGCACTTTCGTAAATTCTACGGCTACTGTACCTTTATTTATGACAGAGATTAGCAACTATTTAACTCTAGGAAATGGCTTTAATTTTCAAGGGGGTTACGTTTCTAAATCAGGGCTTTCATTGGATTTTAAATATGAAAAATTAACTAAAGAATTCAACAAAACCGAATCTTTACTGGCTAATCAAGATGCATTTACAGTGGGTATAACAAAATATTTAAAAGGTAACAATTTAAAAATTCAATCGTCTGTTTCTAGTAGAAATAATGAACAATTTAATGCTACTTTAAACGCTATTGAAAAGGCAAAAACGGTAACTGCACAGTTAAGTTTTGTAGTAGTTTTTTAATATTAATTATCTCAATAAATGAACACTACCTCAAAAACTAACAAGGTCTTCTTTTCAATAATTACAAATTTAACCTTCTGGGTTTTAATTGCAATTTTGATAGGTATTTTCGTAGGTCATTATTTTCCGGATAATGGAGTCCAAATGAAGGTTGTGGGCGATGGATTTATTAGTATTATTAAACTCTTTATTGTTCCAATAATATTTCTAACCATTGTATTGGGAATTGGTGGAATGGGAGATTTAAAAAAAGTAGGAAGAATTGGAGTTAAATCATTATTCTATTTTGAAATTGTTTCTACTTTGGCATTAGCAATTGGAATAATAGTCGGATATATAGCAGAACCTGGAAAAATTGACAAAGCAGGTTTGGATATCCAAGACGCGAGCAAATATACCCGAAGTACGAGCGAGAGTTTTAATTGGGTCTCTTTTTTTATGAGCAATACCACACTTCAGGTTTTGATTGTAGCAATTATTGTGGGAATATTATTGAATTATCATACTAAGAGAGAACAAATAGTTGCCTTTTTAAATAAATGTTCTAAGATTGTTTTTAAAGCCTTGAAATATATTATGTATCTTGCTCCAATTGGTGCCTTTGGAGGAATGGCTTATACTGTAGGAAAATTTGGATTACACACTCTTATCCCCCTTGGAAAATTGATGCTAACGGTTTATGTTACTATGTTTATATTTATATTTCTTGTATTGGGAGGTATTTTAAAATACTATAAAATAAACATTTGGCATTTTATAAAATACATTAAAGAAGAATTACTTATTGTCCTTGGAACCTCATCGTCAGAGGCTGCTTTACCCAATTTAATGGATAAATTAGAAAAAATAGGTTGTAGTAAATCTGTTGTTGGACTTGTAGTTCCAACGGGTTATTCATTTAATCTTGATGGAACTTCAATATATCTTTCTATGGCGATAATTTTTTTGGCTCAATTGTACAATGTTCAACTTTCTTTAGGTGAAATTTTTACTATAATTGGACTATTAATGATAACTTCAAAAGGTGCTGCCGGAGTAACAGGAAGTGGTTTCATAGTGTTAGCTTCAACTCTTACAGCAATTCATAAAATACCTTTAGAAGGATTGGCATTTTTATTGGGTGTAGATAAATTTATGAGCGAAGCTAGAGCAATTACTAATTTTATTGGTAATGGAGTTGCAACAATTGTGATATCAAAAAGCGAAAGAGAATCAATTCATCTTAAAAGTCCAAGGGAAATTGATAGTAATTAAACACTTTAAATTTCAGAAATCTCAAGTTTTATTATAGTATTTTTTGCAATATCAGCTAGAAATTCTATGATTTGGTTTGAATTTAAATCAATATCGCCCACACAAAAGCACTTCTTTTGAGGTGCTTTTTTATTTAAAGACTATTGATAGTCTAAAAAATCATAAATTGATAAGCAAAAAGATAAGCTCAGCTGGTTCAGAGCATCCCGATGCAATCGGGAGGTTCGGGGGTTCTACCCATTTCCGAAATACGGAACAAGCAATCGCCCACAAAAAAGCACTTCTTATGAAGTGCTTTTTTTATTAATAAACTGTTGATTGCCTGAAATATGAAAAATTGCTTACCTGTATATTTACAACTTTCTACGTGCTTTTTCTTTTTTAATCAAAGTAAGTTCTCTACTGGTTTGTCCAGCTACTGAAGTGTTTTCCTGTGCTCTTCTTATTAAGTATGGCATCACATCTCGAACAGGTCCAAAAGGTAAATATTTTGCTACATTATAATGATTAGCCGCTAAATTGAAACTTATGTTATCACTCATACCCAGTAATTGTCCAAAAAAGATTCGTTTGTCATCTTTAGCAATACCTTTTTCATCAAGTAATTGCATCAACTTATACGAACTTTCCTCGTTGTGCGTGCCTGCAAAAATGGCCATTTGATTAAGATGATCAACCATATATAAAACCGCTGCGTCATAATTAACATCAGTAGCTTCTTTAGATATACAAATAGGAGATTTTAATCCTCTTTCTGCGGCTCTTGTGTTTTCTTTTTCCATGTAAGCACCACGAACAAGTTTCATTCCAATATGAAAACCTTCTGTTTTTGCTTGTTCATGTAATTGTTTTAAATAAGCTAATCGATCCCAACGATACAATTGTAACGTGTTAAAAACAATTGCTTTTTGTTTATTGTACTTACGCATCATATCAGTAACTACAGCGTCTGCAGCATCTTGCATCCAACTTTCTTCAGCGTCTATCAATAATAGAACATCTTTTTCAAAAGCAGCTTTACAAGCGATATCAAAACGTTTTACAACTCTATCCCATTCGTCGTGCTCTGCTTTAGCTAAAGTAACCTTCGCTCCTACTTTCTCATATAAATCAATTCGACCAAAACCAGTTGGTTTAAACACAGCAAACGGAATTGCTTCTCGGTCTTTGGTAAATTCAATAGTTTTTAGTGTCATTTCTAAAGCAGCATCAAACTGTGCCTCTTCTTCCTTACCTTCTACTGAATAATCCAAAACAGATGAAACTCCTTTTGTATATAGTTTATCAACCACCTTTAAGCAGTCAACTTCAGTAACTCCCCCACAAAAATGATCAAAAACAGTAGCCCGAATCAACCCTTCTACAGGCAAATGAGCCTTTAACGAAAAATTAGTAACTGCTGTTCCTATTTTTACAAGTGACTGATTTCCAATCATATTGAATAATAAATAAGCTCGTTTTAATTCACTATCACTTTTTAATAAAAAAGCAACTTGCGTATTGTCAAATAATTTGTTCATGATATTTTTGATAAAAAGTGACACAAATATACATTGGTTTTTGCGAATTATAAATAAAAATTGTCTTATTTTGCAATAAAATTCAAGCTTTCAAATGCAAACAATTTCAGGAACTAATTACAATATTTATTTTGGGAAAACAGGATATGAATCATTAGCTTCCATCCTACTTCCTTCTGAATATTCAAAACTTTTTATTCTTGTCGATGAAAATACATCGCAACATTGCTTACCTCATTTTTTAAGTAATTTGGCTACTGAAATCGAGATTGAAATCATAGAATTAGAAGCGGGTGAAATTCATAAAAATATTGCGACGTGCACTGAGGTATGGGGAGCACTGTCAGAATTAGGCGCCGATCGAAAAAGTATCTTACTTAATTTAGGTGGTGGTATGATTTCAGATTTAGGTGGTTTTGTAGCTTGTACTTTTAAAAGAGGAATCGATTTTATCAATATTCCAACAACATTATTGGCTATGGTAGATGCTTCCGTAGGAGGAAAAAACGGCGTTGATTTAGATCATTTAAAAAATCAAATCGGCATCATTCGTGAACCCAAAGCTGTACTAATTGATACCCATTTTTTAGATTCATTACCTCAAAATGAAATGCGTTCTGGATTAGCAGAAATGCTGAAACATGGTTTAATTTATGACGCTTCATATTGGAACAAATTTAAAAACTTAAAACACTTAAATACAAATCATTTAGAAGATTTAATTCATCAATCAATTCAAATTAAAAACGAAATTGTATCGATAGATTTGAGAGAAGAAAATATTCGGAGATCATTAAATTTTGGACACACTCTTGGCCATGCAATTGAAAGTTATTTTTTAGAAAAAAATTCACAAATCACTCTCCTTCACGGTGAAGCAATTGCTGTTGGAATGATTTTAGAAAGCTATCTTTCTAAAGAGATAGGATTACTGAACAATGATGAATATCAAGAAGTTAAATACATTATTAGTGATTTTTTTGAACCTATATTGTTTACTCCTGATGCCATTGAAAAAATCATTGAACTGCTAAATTATGACAAGAAAAATGAGTTTGGAAATGTGCAATTTGTGCTTCTAGACGGAATTGGCAAATCAGTCATCAATCAAATAATTGATAAATCTTTGATTTACAGGGCTTTTGAGGATTATTACCAATAAGTTATTTTTTAAAGTAACTTTACTTGTTTAGCTATTTTATTTTTTAACTTTGCCCCAATGAAACAAAACAATAACAACACCTATCGCAAGAGATTGCTCAATAATAGAATGACTTATCGTTCTGTTATTGATTGCTTGGTTTACCTTATTTTTTCATTTCTTTTTATAAGTTTATTTCAATCATCAAGAACACTAAGCGAGAAACTCCCTATACGTTTTGCAAATATTAGAGTTTGAAAATTATGTCACATCTGCATTTAGTTACTTCATAATTATTTTAAATCCAAAATTTCAAAATGAACACAAAATATTACGACTTAATCAATCAAACTTTTTATTTTCCGCAAGAAGAGTTTACCTTAAATAAAGATAATTTACAGTTTCATGGTATCGACCTAATGAAATTAGTAGAACAGTACGGAACTCCTTTAAAGTTTACCTATTTACCTAAAATCTCTCAAAACATCAATCGGGCAAAAATGTGGTTTAGAAATGCCATGGAAAAGCACGACTATGATGCAAAATATTTTTATTGTTATTGCACAAAAAGTTCGCATTTTGAATTTATTTTAAATGAAGCTTTAAAAAATAATATTCACATTGAAACTTCTTCAGCATTTGATATTAATATTGTTGAAAATTTAATGGAGCAAGGCAAAATAAACAAGAACACTTATGTTATTTGCAACGGTTTTAAACGCGATCAGTATGTAACTAATATTGCACGATTAATTAATAAAGGTCATAAGAACACGATTCCAGTTATTGATAATTTTGAAGAATTAGATTTATTGCAAGAACAAATTGATGGTAAATTTAAAATTGGAATTAGAATTGCTGCGGAAGAAGAGCCTAAGTTTGAGTTTTATACTTCACGTTTAGGTATTGGATACAAGGATATTTTACCATTTTATAGAAAGCAAATTGCCGATAACAAAAAAGTAGAATTAAAAATACTTCACTTTTTCATCAATGCAGGTATTCGAGATACAGCTTACTATTGGAATGAATTATTAAAATGTATGAAAGTGTACATTGCCTTGAAAAAAGAATGCCCTTCTTTAGATAGTTTAAATATTGGAGGTGGTTTTCCCATAAAAAATTCGTTAGCTTTTGATTATGATTACCAATATATGGTTGATGAGATTTTAAACCAAATTAAAATTGCTTGTGATGACGCTGAAGTTGATGTGCCGCATATTTTTACTGAATTTGGGTCATTTACTGTTGGAGAAGCCGGTGGTGCATTATATCAAGTTTTGTATCAAAAGAAACAAAATGATAGAGAGAATTGGAACATGATTGATTCTTCGTTCATAACCACTTTACCTGACACATGGGCAATCAACAAACGTTTTGTAATGATGGCAGTAAACCGATGGAATGATATGTATGAAAGGGTTTTATTAGGCGGTTTAACCTGTGATGGTGATGATTATTATAATTCAGAACAACACATGAATGCTGTTTACCTACCCAAGTACAACAAAGAAAAACCTTTATATATTGGGTTCTTTAATACAGGTGCCTATCAAGAAACTATTGGTGGTTTTGGTGGATTAAGTCATTGTATTTTACCACAACCAAAACACATCTTAATTGATAAAGATAAAAACGGAATTATTGCTACAGAAGTTTTTTCTGAACAACAAAAAGCTGAAGATGTATTAGAAATTTTAGGATATAATAAAAAGAAAGAAAAATTAAAAAAAATATAATGAGTAAAGGACCAGTTAGTCAGTTTATTGAAAAGCATTACCTACATTTTAATTCTGCAGCTTTAGTTGATGCTGCAAAAGGATATGAAGAGCATTTATTAGACAATGGAAAAATGATGATTACGTTAGCAGGTGCAATGAGTACTGCTGAATTAGGAAAGTCGTTAGCCGAAATGATTCGTCAAGACAAAGTACATATTATTTCTTGTACTGGAGCCAATCTAGAGGAAGACATCATGAATCTAGTAGCGCATAATTCATATAAAAGAGTTCCAAATTACAGAGATTTATCTCCGCAAGAAGAATGGGATTTATTAGAAAATCATTATAACCGAGTTACCGATACTTGTATTCCTGAAGAAGAAGCGTTCAGAAGACTACAATCGCATTTATTTGATATCTGGAATAATGCCGATTCTAAAGGAGAACGCTATTTTCCTCATGAATTTATGTACCAAATGATCAATTCGGGTGTGTTAAAACAATATTATGAAATTGACCCGTCCGACTCATGGATGGTAGCTGCAGCTGAAAAGAATTTACCAATTGTAGTTCCTGGTTGGGAAGACAGTACCATGGGAAATATTTTCTCTTCTTATTGTATTAAAGGTGAATTTAAACCTACAACAATGAAAAGCGGAATTGAATACATGATGTGGTTAGCAGAATGGTATCCAAAAAATTGTGCTGGAAAAGGAATTGGTTTTTTTCAAATTGGTGGAGGAATTGCGGGTGACTTTCCAATTTGTGTTGTGCCAATGCTTTATCAAGATATGGAAATGCACGATGTACCATTTTGGAGTTATTTTTGCCAAATTTCCGATTCAACAACGAGTTATGGATCCTATTCTGGAGCCGTTCCAAACGAAAAAATCACATGGGGAAAATTAGATATTCATACCCCAAAATTCATCGTAGAGTCTGACGCTACGATAGTTGCGCCATTGATGTTTGCTTATATTTTAGGTTGGTAAAAAAAAATTAAAAAAATAATTCAAATTACTTGAAAATATAATTTAAGGATATTACATTTGACGAAATTACAAGATTAAAAACTACCCGATGAAAAGAGTTATTGTTGATTACGCAAAATTAACAAATGAAATCTTAACCCTACTAGTTGAGAAATTTCCTGATGGCTATGATGATTCAGACATCATCCGTTTTAAAAATGCCAAAAATGAAACTGTTGAAGCAGTTGAAGTTCGAACAACCGATACTATTTTTCTTGTAAAAGTAAGTACTAAGTTATCGGACAGAATAGAAAACTATGATGAAGATGATATCATTACAGAGGAAGTAGTTGTTGATAAAATTGAAGGTATAAAAGAATTAGATATTGAAGATGATGAAGATCAATCAAATGAAGACGAAATAATCAATGATTCTGAAGATGCAGAAGATACAGAAGACGAAGATTAAAAAAAAGGGAATTCATTTATTGAATTCCCTTTTTAATTTACAAATAGCGCTCTATTATAACTTGCTTATGGTGAAGTTCGTGCCCTAAAAGACAATAACCAATACCTCTTACAGAAACACTTGCTCCTGAAGCGGTTCCAAGTTTTAATAAATCTGTGGCTGAAAAATTTTCAAATAAACTTAAAGTAGCTTCTCTAACAGAAATATATTCTTTTAACAAGCTCTCAAAGTCACGTTCATTAGCATTTGCAGAAATCACAAAGGCATTTTCATCAAAGCCAGGCAAAGCAGTTGAATCGTTTCTGGCAATTCGTAAAGCTCTGTAAGCAAATATCCGCTCGGCATCTATTAAATGCAAAAGAACATCTTTAATGGTCCATTTACCCTCTTCATAACTGTATTCTTGTTTAAAAACAGGAATTGATTTAAAAAAATGAAACATCTCTTCTTTTTGATCAATCAATCCTTTTACAATATTTTGTTCCGAAACCAATTTGATGTAATTCATTTGATATGGAACATATTCGTTTGTGTGCAAAATATTCATCAGTATAAGATATTAAAAAAGCCTCAGGAGAGGCTTAATATTATAATTCTTTAAAAATGGTATGCATTAAGCGTTTTTTATCGTTAATGCTTTCCTCTAAAGAAATCATTGTTTCTGTTCGATACACACCTTCAATATCATCAATCATGAAAATTACTTCTTTAGCATGTTTGGTATCTTTTGCTCTTATCTTACAAAAAATATTGAACTTTCCAGTAGTTACGTGTGCAACAGTAACATAAGGTATTAGATTAATTCGTTCTAAAACAAATTTTGTTTGTGAAGTATTGTGTAAAAACACTCCAACATAGGCTATAAAAGAATACCCTAATTTTTCATAATCTAATGTAAGTGAAGAACCTTGAATAATCCCAGCGTCTTCCATTTTCTTAACTCTAACATGAACAGTTCCTGCAGAAATTAATAATTTTTTTGCAATATCTGTAAAAGGAATTCTCGTGTTATCAATTAACATGTCTAAAATTTGATGATCAACTTCATCTAAACGAAACTTACTCATAAGTGCTTGTAATAAATGTTAAATTATTGCCTTTTTATCAATATCATTGCAAATTTATTAAATTATTTTTATTCCATTATCAAAATAAGCTAAATTGTCAATGTTAAAAGTTGCTTTTGCTCCTATTTCAGGATAATTTTTTCCATCTAATGAAAAAAGCATCGATTCACAATCATATTCAACGTGACCAAAATAATTCTCTAAATCTGATATTTTAGAAATAATTGCAAGAAATTTAACTTTATCTGCAATTAAAACTTCTTGATATTGAGCTGCAAAGTTAATTATTTTTTCAACATTATTATCAATAATTCTCACATTTCTATAGATAAAATCAAAAAAACATTTATTATTATGAGGAATTCTCAAATAACTAGTCAAAACATTATCAACTACAACGTTTTCGCTTTTACCCAAAAACGAAGACAACAAGGCAACAAAAACAAATTTTCTACTCTCTTCCCTATTGTAATCAGAATTAAAATGTCCGGCTTCAAATAAAATTGTTGGAGTTCCTTGAGTCATAAAATAATCACCTGTACAATTCACGTTATAACTATCATCAAATCGTCCTATTTGATTAGGTAAATAGGGATTTAAAGCTTCAAACATAGTATTAATAACTTCTGCCGCTTTTAATCTAGTAGAATTATAAGTACATGCATTATCAAAAGCTGGAGCTAAAAACGAAATTGTAGCGGGTAAGTTATAATCTGAAGTACCAAAAATAGTGCGTTGATCATGCAAATTATAGCAAAAATCGGGTTTAAATTCATTATAAATTCGCTTTAGCAATTGCATTTCAGGTTGAGTTTCCGCTACAGCGTCTCTATTCAAATCTACAGCGTTAGCGTTTTCTCTTGTATAAGCATGAGCTCCATCAGGATTTAGCATTGGTAAACACAACAAAGTGTAATCATGTTTTATTGTATTTGCTAATTCCGAATCTGAATTTAAGAAATTTAAAAAATCAAAAAGTCCTTTAGTTGTTGTAGGTTCGTTACCATGCATTTGTGACCAAATTAAAACTTTTGTTTTCCCTGATCCAATTTTAACTTGATAAATATTTTTTTGTTTTACCGATTGACCAATTTTAGTAATTTCAAATTCATTCTTTAAAGAATTAAAAAGAGGTTCAATCATACCTAAATGAATGTACTTTTCTTTCACATCTGAAACAAGATATTTGGTGGCTAAAGCTAAAAAATCCATACTTATTTTTTGATTTACAAATGTAAACAAGTTTGTATTTACAAATGTAAACAACTTAAACTACTTATTAATTCACTTTTGTAAACATCCTTTACATCATTCAACATAGTGTTTGTTTACAAAAACAAATTAATTAATAATTTGTATTCAATTATTTAAAAATCAATATATTATAATAACTTTTATAAACTAAGTGTTTAATTAAAAAAGAGTTAATTTAGTTACTGATATTGTATTTTAATAAATAATAATTTACATTTGTAACAAATATTTAATTCTTTCAATAATTACAATGGTAAACATAGACGATTTTATTAAACGCTTAGAAATTATATTGGATTATTACAATTTATCGGCTTCCGCTTTTGCTGATAAAATTAATGTTCAACGTTCTAGTTTATCTCACCTACTCTCTGGCCGAAATAAACCGAGTTTGGATTTTATCATAAAAGTTATTGAAGTATTTCCTGAAGTAGATTTATATTGGATTTTAAATGGTAAAGGCACATTTCCTAAATCTGAGAAAAATTTTAGCATTCAATCAACTAAACAAGAAGTAACATCTGACGAAACAAATACCCCTGATTTGTTCTCAACAGATCAAACCAATAGCAAGCAGTCTTTTATAAACAATGAAATAGGAAAGAAAACGATTAGTTTATCAAATAATGATGCAAAAACTATTGAACGTATCGTTATTTTTTACACCGATGGAAGTTTTAAAAATTATCAATCTTAATTTTATTGATTATTTTTAGGAACATAGCTTAACTCCGGATTTTTTCCTACAACACCAATAAAATAGCGCTCCAAATATGGAATATCAACTTCTATATTTCCAGTTGGATAATAGGGTTCGTTATAAACAACTTGTTTCCTACCATAATCAAAAGCTACTTGAACAATAGGTACGTTAGCTTTTAAAGCAATATAATAAAAGCCTGTTTTCCATTCGGTTACTTTTTTTCTGGTGCCTTCTGGAGCAATAGCTAATCTAAAAACTTCATTTTTTAAAAATACTGCAGCGATAGAATCTACTTTATTTTCATTTTTTTTACGATTTAATGGCCTACCTCCCGTCCATGTGAAAAAATAATTAAACGGAAAAACAAACAACTCTTTCTTGGCAACATAATTAATTTCTATATTGAGAATTCCTCGAGTAAAAATTCCTAAGAAAAAATCCCACCAACTCGTATGAGGAACTACTATAAATACACATTTTTTTACTTCTGGAGCTACTGTTCCAACAACTTTCCATCCAAAAATTGTGCAGAAAATAAATTTATACAGTTTTTGTTTCATGAGTGGCTAATTTTTGACAAAAATAAAATTATATTTACGATTACAAACAAAATTAGATGATTAAGCGCTTATTAAGTTATTTTTTACCTATTAAAGTATATGAAACTTCATCAAAAACAAGTAAAAATCTTGAAGTTACTTGGAATAATGGTTATTTAGTATTGGATTCGAAAAAACACTAATTACTCCTTTGGTAGTTTACAACGTGCATTAAAAAAAGGGTTGAAATATATTGGTTATGAAAGAATTAGAAATTTTGAATCAATTTTAATTCTAGGAGTTGCTGGAGGAAGTGTTATAGAAACATTAAATAAAGAAGTGAAATTTGATGGAAAAATCACTGGTGTTGAAATTCTTAGCAAATGAAAGGCTTAGGTTTTTTATACCTCCTTTTGTATGAATCGAAATGCTCTAAGACCAAAAGTCTATATTAGTTAGCAGGCGGACAACACAACTTACCTAATATCAAAAGTGCCGGTCATTGCCGTATTAACATTGAAAGCAAAAAAAGCACTACTCCAGAAAGTGAATGAACTTCCATAAGCAAATAATATTCGGTATTGCGTACTAGAATAAGGAACTACAAAGGCTGAGTGACTCCACGCACCAGCAAATACGATTCCTCCTTGCATAGGAATAATGTAGGGAGCCATAGACGAAACAGAAGGTGACCACGCAATGCCTGTATAGATTGGATTGTAACCTGCATTTGTATTAAACGTAATTCCTGCTGGTAACGAAATAAGATAATCGCCGCTGCCTGCTCCCAACCCCTCATAGCTTAACTGCAAAGTAATCGTTTTAGTTGCTCCGTTGTCAACAGCAAAAGTTTTATCTATTGTTCTTGTACCTGATATAGGTGCGGTTGTTGTGGCAGAAATTGTTACCGTATTAGATGCTAATAAAGACCCCGTTTTACCTATGCTTTCCCAAACGGTACCACTCCAATAATAATATCCCGCCGAAAGACTAACATTACTACCTGTATTATATACCAATAATGCTATTGCAGGATTTGGTATGGTCGTAATATCGGTGGTGCTTGTTAAGGTAACACGAGGAGGCAAAAATCCTTTATTCGTGGCGCTCACCTCTAATTTTGCAGATGGATGAGGCGTAGTAGTACCAATACCAGTTTGAGCATTTAAATTAAATGAATAAAAGAGTATCGAAAATAGTATTAGTGTTTTTTTCATGTTTTGAACTATATTATATTTTTGCGACCATTATGTCACTTCTTGATAAATTTTTAAATTCGTAAACTACTTAAAAATCACTCGAATTGACGTTTCATTGCTAAATTAATTTTTATAATAGTAACTGAACCACAACGGAGTTGAATTCCTTACAATTGGTTAGTAGACTAAAAGTCTGCAGTGTTAAAAAACTTAATTCATTTTACACAAATTTCACAAATTTTCACAAATTAATTCGTGGTAATTAGTGTAATCTGTGTTGAAATTTTTTTGAAACTGGCGGGATATTATACTAAAAGTCTCGCTTTTTCTAGATCTTCTGGTGTATCAATGCCTATACTTGCGTGTGATGTTTCTATCATTTTAATGCGTTTTCCGTATTCCAAATAACGCAATTGCTCGAGTTTTTCTGAGGCTTCAAGCGAAAGCATCGGTAATTTAGCAAAATCCAATAACGCTTGTTTTCTAAAGGCATAAATGCCAATATGCTTCATATATCGCATACCCACATTTTCCTCACGAGGAAACGGTATTACGGAACGTGAGAAATACAAGGCAAACCCTTCTTGATCTGTAATTACTTTTACGTTATTCGGGTTTTCAATTTCTACTTTATCTTTGATTTTAAACATTAAAGAAGCCAAATCAATTTTCTTTTCAGTATCGTTTTCAAATACCTCAATAATTTGTTCTAAAGGCGTTTTATTGATAAATGGTTCGTCGCCTTGCACGTTAATAATAAGGTCTGCATCAATGTTTTCAACAGCTTCAGCAATTCGGTCGCTACCACTTTCATGCTCTTTGATACTCATAATAGCTTTTCCGTGATGCGAAATAATTTCGTTATAAATTAAATCTGAATCGGTAACCACAAAAACATCGTCAAATAAATTTGTACTTACCGCCGCTTCATAGGTTCTGCGAATAACGGTTTTGCCTCCTAAATCTTGCATTAACTTTGCAGGAAATCGTGTAGAAGCATAGCGAGCGGGAATTACAGCTATTATTTTCATTTTTTAATTTTATTTTTACAAAAGTATTAATTTTTAAAATATTCGTCTTTAAATCCGATTAAATATAACTTTTCTTGAGCACGAGTAATTGCAGTATACAACCATCTTACATAATCTACATCAATTCCATCAGGTAAATAAGGTTGTTCAACAAAGACTGTTTTCCATTGACCACCTTGCGATTTGTGACAGGTAATTGCGTATGAAAACTTAACTTGTAAAGCATTAAAATATTCGTTTTCCTTTACTTTTTGAAGTTTTTTATATTGTTGTCGTTCATCTTCATAATCTAATAATACTTCTTGATACAATTGATTAGACTGCTCATAAGTTAACGAAGGCGATTCGCTAGTTATGGTATCCAACATCAAAATCGTGTCAAAAGGCGCTTGATTAGGATAATCAACCATTCTGATTTTTACGGTGGCAAATTTGAATCCGTATAATTCCTGAATTTTTCTTATTTCTAAAATTTCAATAATATCACCATTAGCAATAAATCCGGCCTCAGACTCTTCTTTCAACCAAAAATAATTGTTTTTTACCACCATTAAATAATCTCCAGTTGAAAGTTCGTTTTCTTTGGATAAGATTGAAGTGCGTATTTGCTGATTATATTGATTGGCTCTTTTATTTGAACGAACAATAAAAACAGTATCTTCTAATCCATAATTATCATAGGCTCCCTGAATAGCGTCTTGAATATCATATCCATCTTGCAATCGAACAATATCTTTAAAACCATTTAAGTTAAATTGAAAGGTATCAATAAAATGAGAATCTAATAATTCTCGTAATTGAGTTGCATTATATAAAATTCCTGAAGTTTCAGCTTGACGCATGACTTCATCCAGTTCAATATGCTGCACATTCTTTTGATAATGAAGGGAAAGTGTATTGATATCTAAAGCTGGACTAATTGTCATGTTAACCGGTGGCAACTGAGCGGTATCTCCAACAAGTAATAGTTTGCAGTTTTTACCAGTTTCTACATAAAAAAACAAATCATCTAAAAGCGACCTATTTTCATATAATTTTGAATCTTGCGAAGTGTCGGATATCATTGAAGACTCATCTACAATAAAAATAGTATCCTTAAATTTATTTTGCTGAAGCGTAAAACTCACCCCGCCCGATTTAGATTTTTTAGGAAAATAAATGCGTTTATGAATTGTATAAGCTGGTTTACCTGAATAATTGCTAATAACTTTTGCCGCTCGACCTGTTGGTGCTAACAAAACACATTTCATATTTATAGCTTCCAAATGATTGATTACCGTTGAAATTATCGTTGTTTTTCCAGTACCTGCATATCCTTTTAATACGAAAATTTCATCGTTTGAGGTAGCGATAAGAAAATCGGCTATTTTTTGAAAAAACAAATTTTGTTTTACGGTAGGCTGAAACAAAAAATTTTGATGCAGTAACTTATAAAACAACGATGAAGTAATCATTTACAGAAAGGGCTTTAATTAATTATCAAATATAGTGTTGATTTTTGAAAGAAAAGAGATATGATTGGAAAAAAATTGTAGCTTTGCCAATAGTATTAACCCCTATTGTTTATAAATAAGGTTAGGAAAATATGGTAGTTTCATCTGTTGACATCACTCAAAAAACGTATAAAAAATTAGTTCTTCAAGTTTCATTGAATGAATTATCTTTTTGTGTTATAGATTTAATTACGCATAAAGTGATTCATACACAAGAAATACTTTTTGAAAAAAACAAAGTAATCGAAGAGCAACTCTGGCGTGCATTTGTAGATTTTTCAATCCTTACAAATTCTTATGATGAAGTAGTTGTTTTACACAATAATAATTTAAATGCATTTGTTCCAACATCGCTTTTTGACGCCTCATTTTTAGCAAGTTATTTACAATACAACACCAAAGTTTTTGAAACCGATTTCTTTGCTTTTGATGCTATTGCTCCTTTCGAAATCAACAATGTGTACGTTCCATTCATGAATATTAATAATTTCTTATTGGATCAATTTGAAAGTTTTGATTATAAAAATAGTAACTCTGTTTTGGTAAAAAAAATTATCGAAATTTCTAAAAATGTAGAGGAAAAGCAAGTATTTGTGCACATTCAAAAAGAGCATTTTGAAATGATTGTTGTAAAAAATCAAGAACTGCTATTATACAACTCATTTCAGTATGCAACCCCTGAGGACTTTATTTATTACCTATTATTTACTTGCGAACAATTACAATTAAACCCAGAAACCATTAACATTCAATTGTTAGGTAATTGTATAGAAAGTGACGAATTATTCAAAATTACTTATAAATACATCAGAAATTGTTTGTTGTATAAAGCAGCACATCTTTCTGAAGGTTTTGATGTTTCAGAAGCTGAAATTCGAAAAAACTTTATACTATATCATTCATGAGAATTATTTCAGGAAAACACAAAGGTCGTCGATTAGTTGCTCCAAAAAACTTACCAGTTCGACCTACAACCGATATGTGTAAAGAATCGTTATTCAATATTTTAAATAATCATTTTAATTTTCATGGCTTAAAAGTTTTAGATTTATTTGCCGGAACTGGTAATATAAGTTATGAATTTGCTTCGCGAGGCGCCGGTCCTATTACCAGTGTTGATGCTGATTTAGGTTGCATTAATTTCATAAAAAAAACTACTTCTGAATTAGATTTAGATATTTCTACAGTTAAAAGTGATGTTTTTTCTTTTCTAGAAAGAAATAAAGCTACATATGATATAATTTTTGCCGATCCTCCTTATGATTTAAGTCAGGAAAAATTTGAAAAAATTATTCAATTGATTTTTGAAAACGAACTTTTAGATGAAGATGGAATGTTGATTGTTGAACATTCAAAACACACCAAATTAGAACACATTACTAATTTTTCGTTCTCAAAAAATTATGGTGGTTCTGTTTTTTCCTTTTATGAATTTGAAAGCGACGAAGAAGTGGATTTTGAAGACGAAGAGGACGAAGGTTAATCTCTATTAAAAAAAAGCAGACCTGTAAGCCGGATTCTGTCTCCAATAAATTGAAGCCTTATCATTTATCTAGATCATGCATTACTACATGACTCAAGCTGCCTACCCTTCAACATCGGACGAGTCGCCCTTATTCTGATTACTCAGAAACTGCTGATATACTTGACATTTCACCGCATAGAGTTTACCTGGTTTCACTACAGCATTATCTGTACATACTTTCTGTTGCACTGGTCCTCACCTTTCGATGGACGGGTGTTA